>JAKBKR010000305.1 GCA_021832495.1 bacterium
GGCCTTGTCGGGGAAACCTCCCCGGGCGTCCGGGTCTCGTTCGGCGACGAGGTCGAAAAAGCCGAGGCAAGCGAGCACCTCCCCCGGATTCGTGGGGTCAAGATCGATATGCGCCGTGCGAGTTCCGCTCATTCCTCCTCCCGGGAGCCAAGGGCGTCGGCGGCCTTCAGCACAGACTCGAGATACGCGAGGCCGTACCAGCCGTAGTGCCCCGTCAGCCGCGCGAACCTCCTCAGGGTTTCGGTCGAGGCCTTGGCGCTCTCCGACCAAGCCGACGTCCAATCCCAGGCCCGGGGGGGAAAGGAGGGCCGGGCGTAGCCGTGGTGGGCCGCGACGAGATGCAGGACTAGATCCCAATCCAGTGCCGGTTCATTCTTCCCGCGCGTCAGATCGAGCAAGGAGCCGAACTCGTGGCGATACCCGCCGGTCATCCGATGGTCGAACCGACCATGGGACGTCTTGGCGAGAGGGTGATCCGCATCGAGGTTCCCGATCGCAGCCTGCCAGGGCTCCCGGGCCTTGCCCAAGTCGTGGGACCGCCCGGCGAGCCCGAGCGCGTCGACCACTTCGGTAGGGAATCGCAGGGCTTCCCCCAGGCGGCGGCACCACCGCTCGACGCGGGCATGATGCAGGTCCAACGGCATCTTGGTTGACGCCGCATGGCTGCCGAGGGAGCTGCCGTAGATCGCCCCCTTCTCAACCGCATAGACGAGCCGGGCTTGACCGTCAGATTCCTCGCCCTCATCAGAACCCGGGCCCACGGCCGCCACGACCTCAAGTCCCGTGATCTCCTCGAGTGATTCGATCGCCTGCTCAAGGTGCTCCGCCTCTGGGAGGGGAACCTCCTCGTCCTCGCTCCCGATCCGCGTCGCGTGCCAGAGCCCATTCGCGTAGAGGAACCGGAAGCGGCCCCGTCGAACCGTGAGGCTCCGGTCGGCCACATCCAGGGCGGGTTCTTCGGCGCTGGCGTCGAGGAAGCCCTCACGGAGCCCTCCCACCTCGGTCGGCAGCACGATGGTCGCGTAGTCGAGATCGATTCCCCTGTCCTCGGCCAACTGCTTCAACTCGCCGATCCAGAGTTCGTGGGAGGCGCCCAGCACGATGGCGCGCACCGTCGGAGCCCGTTGAGCTAACGCCGTGACGAACTGTCGGATTCTCCACGTCGTGTCTCGGGCCTTCTCTTGGAGGAGGACTGGATAGGCACCGAGTACCTCTTCGGTCTCCTCACGCTCGGTCGGGTGGCCCGTCAACCCTCCGATATCGTCACGCCAGACCAGATAGGTCTCGGGAGGCTCCGATCGATCATCCCCATGGAGCCAGAGCTGCGGAGCAGGCCGACTCGGCCACTGCGACGACCGGATCGAGGTCATCGACCACCCGTCGAGATGCTCGGGATGAAGATCGGCCAAGGGAGGAGTCTCTGCGAACGCCTCCGTCGGGGACGGATGAACGAGAAGGGAGGAGACGGAGACATCGTAGCCTCCATCCGCGGCTCTGGGGAGCGATTCGAGGTACGCAATCGTGGGCCCGAACCAGGGGGGAGGTTCCTCCCCTTTCCGGCCACCGGTCGTCCCGCGGATTACGTCGAGGCGCGCCGTCCCGAGACCCTGGCGATTCACCCGACCGAAGCGCTGGAGCATGCTCTCAAGTGACGTGAGGTCACCGACCATATGCTCCGCGTCCAGATCGACCCCCACCTCGGCCGCCGAGGTCGCGACCAGGTAGGCGGTTCCTTCCGAGGGGGGATCCTCCTCTCGCTGGGCCAGGAATCGGCGAAAGAGCGGGTCGTTCCCGAGTTGATCGCGTTCGTATCCCCGCAGCGTTCCCGTCAGGAGTCGGACCCGGTCGGTCGAAAGCCGTCGGAGTCCTTGGGCCACCTTGCCGGCAGATTCTGGGGATCGGACGTAAACCACCACGGTGCGAGCCTTCCCTTCGTGAATCCTGGCGTACTCTGCCAGCGCGGCTTCGATGGGACCCGGGGGGGGATCGTGAAGGTGCAGGGATTTGGGGCCATCCAATCGCCTTGCCAGAGAGGCGCACTTCGCATCGGCCGCAGTCAGGCCAAAGGCGTCGACGGAGTGACCCCGGGGAGTTGCCGACAGGTGCAGGGTCTTCATCGGTCGCAACCAGCTAGGGCCGTTCCCTTGCAGGCGGACAAGCTCCCGTGTGAGCGCGGCGAAGGCCGGGCTCAGATGGGCCTCGTCGAGAACAATCAACGAGTCCTGCCCGAGTAGCCCCGCGTGGTACGGCCTCAGCCAGCGACCGTCGCCGTAGCCCGAGAAGAGGAGGCGGCTTCCCACCATGTCCACCGTCCCGACCACAATGGACGGGCGGGCCGGATCGATCTTCCAGAATCCGTTGTCGGCCAGCCCCCCGCGGAGGGTGCTGACCGCAATCGGTTCGCAAGCCGTCCGAAGGGCGGCCAGCTTTAGCAGCGACTCCCGAAGCCAAGCCAGAGCTGGGTCGTCGGTAGCATCGGGCGATGCCGAGAGCTTGGAGGCGAGCTGCCGGGCCTCGTCGGAGGCTTGATCGACAATGGTGCGCCGATCGACGACCCAGACGAGTCGTCTCGGAAGGCGGCCCGGTTCTGAACTACCACCGGCATCAACCTGCCTTGCGAGCGCGATCAACCAGAGGGCCATGATCGAGGTCTTGCCGGAGCCCGTGGGTAAGTCGACCCTCTCCGGTAGGTCCCCCGCGGCTAATCGGTCGGCCAAGGCGGTCTGCCAGGGGTAGGGTTCATGGTGGGTGAGCGCCTGGAACGTCCTCACAAAATCTGCCGCGGCCACGGGGTCTCGATGTAGAGCGAAGCTATCTTCGTTTCCAATCGCGGCAATCCATGCCCCACGGGTCCTATCGGCGTAGTCGGCTCACGACTAGGGACCATGTGGTCGACAGCCGGAACCGAAGCGCCGCACGGTAGGTTCGCAGGGTCCGGCGCGGTGCAAGGGTTCGGATTGGATTCGACTGAAGAGCGACGGTGGACAATGCCAGTACGCACCTCGGGGACCAGCTTGAACTCTGGGGGGATCCATGGGCGGACCATCCAGAACTGAGCTGGCCTGAGGTGTCGGAGGGGGGATTTGAACCCCCGACCCCAGGATATCTCCCGGGGCGCGGATGCGCCCCGCTATGAGTCCCGTGCTCTACCGGGCTGAGCCACTCCGACAGGGATTCGAACGGC
>JAKBKR010000306.1 GCA_021832495.1 bacterium
CGTGGTGATCGTCGCGATGGTCGTCCGAGGTCGTAAGGCGAAGGCGAACTCTTACCCCGGACCTTACGACACTTCTACCGCTCCTACGGAATTCCCACCAGGCAATTTCCAAACGTATCCACCCGGACCGGGAGCGCCTCCTCCGCACCAATAGCCGGTCATATGGGCACAACCTGTAGCCCTGAGGCCTCCTTCACCGGTTAGCAATCGGTTTTCGGGGGCCGGCGGGCGGTGCCTTATATAATGGCATTCGTTCGCCCAAGTCCAGATGGCCCAGAACAGCGCCGCGGGAACCTTCGAAAAGGCGAAGGCCATGGTCTTTCCGCGGACCGTATTGGCGGGCCATGGTGTCTTGGCGAAGGTCGGGGAGGTCTGCGCATCCCTAGGGCTATCGTCCCGGGGGGCCATAATTACCGGAAGGACCACAAGCGGGATAGCAGGGGTTCACGTAGAGGAGGCCCTAAAGAAGGAAGGCTTCGAAGTGCGCACTTGGCAGGCAGGGGATCCCACGATTGACGAGGTGAACCGGCTTTCGGAGGAGGTACGCGCCTGGGGAGGACGGTTCGTCGTGGCGGTCGGGGGCGGGAGCAAGATCGACATCGGCAAGGTGATCGCCTCGAAGCTCAAGACCCCGTTTGTCTCGGTGCCGACCACTGCTTCCCACGATGGCATATCCTCTCCGCGGGCTTCCCTTCGGGGTGAGCGGGAAGCGTTTTCGGTGGAGGCTCTCGTTCCTAGCGCCGTGGTGGCGGACACCCAAGTGATCCTGGCCGCCCCCTTCCGTTTCCTTGTGTCGGGCTGCGCCGATGTGATATCCAATACGACCGCCGTCATGGACTGGCGTCTGGCCCAGCGCCTGCACAGCGAGGAGTTCTCCAGCACGGCCGCCGCCTTAGCGGAATACGCAGCCCGCGAGATCCTTGAGCATGCCCGGGAGATCCGCCCCGACCGTGAAGAGAGCGTATGGATCGCGATCCGACCGATCATTATGAGTGGCATCTCGATGGCCGTGGCGGGCTCCTCCCGTCCATCCTCGGGATCCGAACATTTGTTCGCCCACGCGCTCTCGCGGATTCACACGGGCGGATCCTTGATGCACGGTGAAGTGGTAGGAGTGGGAACGATCATGATGATGTATCTACACGGAGGAGATTGGCAAGGGATACGAAATGCGCTGAAGGAGATCGGGGCACCGGTCACGGCAGAGGGGCTCGGCGTCACTGAGGGGGAGGTGGTCACGGCCCTCATGAACGCCCACATGCTCCGGCCAGAACGCTACACAATCCTCGGAACGACGGGGCTCACACGGGAGGCGGCCGAACGCCTCGCACACGGCACAGGGGTGACCTGAGGAAGGATTATGGCGACGATCACCCTACTTTCCCATGAGCAGGCGAAGCCGGGTTATTCCTTCTACTACCTGGGGGGAGCGGCCCCCTGCGGGCCGTGCAAGTTCCGCAATGCCTGTCTCACTCTCGAACCGGGGCATCGCTACACGGTAAAGAACGTCCGTCCACTGAAGCACAAGTGCGCACTGCAGGAAACGGATGCCAACGTGATCGAGGTAGACCCCGCACCACGAACCGCAGTCGTGAATGCCGGCGGTGCTGTCGTGGGTTCCTCCGTGGAAGTTGCGCGCTACGATTGTGACATCCTCGAGTGTCCCCATTGGATGGACTGTGCGGGTCCCACCTTGGGCGATCGCACCAAGTTCGTCGTGCAGGAGGTCCTCGAAGAGAAGGTTTGTTTAGCACATCGGCATATCCGGGTCATTTCGGCAAGATAGTGGGGCTGTGGGGTAGTTTGGTCCATCCTTCGAGGTTTGGGACCTCGGGACCCCGATTCAAATTCGGGCAGCCCCATCCCAAGACAAGGGGGTGCCGTCCATCGGAGCGTACGTCCTCCAGAGGATTGCCAAGAGGGCGAGGAAGGCCAGGTCCCCCACTACAACCAACGGGAAGGAGATCTGACCGAGGGTCCCGAAGATCAGGATCGGAGCATAGCAACCTGTAGCGAGGGCCACTTGTTGAGCCTCATTCTTCGACTGGCCCACAGTATAGAGGACCCAGACCAGCCAACCTCCCCCCACGGCGAGCATCAGGGTAATGGCCACGAACGGAGGTAGGCTGAGACGGACCGGGAGCTGCCAAGCCAGTTCGGCGGAGAGAAAGTAGAGGAGGCCGACGGCAACAAAGGTCACCGGTCGAGCCGAGGGAAAGGGCCGTCGAGGCGTGAGCAGGTCTCTCGGCACCGAGAACGCGAGGAAAACGAGTGCAGCGATGACCCCAACGGCCCCCAGAAGGAGTGGGAGTCCGGCGAAGAAGTTCACCACTCGATAGTCCAGAAAGATGGAAAGACCAACGTCCGCAGCCCCGATAACGGCAGTGACGAGAACACCACGCTTCGAAAGGAGGCGCCGACCGCGGGTCGCAGGCAGGGTCAAGCCCAAAAGGAGGACCGGGAGGGAGATGCTGAAGAGCGAATGGATGATGGCTATCTGCACCGCCCAGACCCAATTCACTCCCAAATACCGTCCGTACGCCCCGAGCCCGGCGCTGATCACGGGGACAGAGTTCGCATTGAAAAGGGTGCCGGCGGCCAGACCCTCGTTGACGATACCGTAGGCGAGACCCATCAGGAGAATGCTGGCCCACCCCTTGTTCCAGCGGATCGAGGCCTCCCGGATGAGAAGAACTCCGGGGCCATAGATGCCCACGTTCATGAGGAGCTCAAAGAGGAAGATGGGCGGGCTGAACACCAAGAGGGCGAGCGAAGTATCCCCGGAGACATACTCGATCAATCCGGGGGTGAAAAACAGCAGGACCAAGATCGGGCGCGCCTTGAGGTACCCCAAAAGTCGAACCCAAGCGGAACGGAGCGTTGTTGCGGGGCTGGAGGAATCCTTCATCCCTTTTCCCGGGAAGGGCCAATGATGCTCTTAACTGCGGTGAGAACCGGTGTCCCGAGTGCGAAACAGCTGTCGAAAGGGCGTTCGGGACGTCCCTCAGGGCCGGTGCACTCCCATTCACTGTGTCCGGGGGTCGCCGCAGCACCGGTGTGCCCCAAATGCCGTTCCCTTGCGTTTTCGGACGCCGGAGTTCGGGCGCTTTACAGATAAACTTTTATACGGAGCCCAAGTTGCCCCAGCGCTCATGAGCCCACCGGGACTTT
>JAKBKR010000307.1 GCA_021832495.1 bacterium
CGCGCTGTAGCCGATGTTTTGGTTTCTGGTAAAGCCCGCACTTACGATCAGGGGGGGACGGTGAGCACATCCGGCGCAGGAGACGTGGTGGCGGGAGCGATCCGCCACACGGCCTGAAGTTGTCGGATTCGCCGTTTCCTACTTAAGTTCGAGCAAAGCCTAATTACCCAGACGTGGTCCCGGCTGGTAGAGGTCCGAACGTGCGGAAAGTGGCCCTGGTAGGGGGTGGCCTTTCCACCTGGGGTGTCCGCCCGGCAACTTGGGGGGAACTTGTCCAAGAAGCCGGGTCCCAACTTTTCGCCACCACACGCAACTTGGACGCAAAGAGCATCGACAGTCTCTTTGTCGGAGCTGCGCAACCGGAACGTTTGGCTTTCCAATCTCACGTCGCGCCCATGGTCGCTGAACTCCTGGGAGTAAAGCCCAGCCGGTTTATCCGGAGGGTCGAACTCGCCTGCGCGTCTGGGCAGACCGCGATCCATGATGCCTACGCTGCAATCGCGGCTGGCCTTTCGGATGTCGCGCTTGTGGTAGGGGTCGAGAAGATGAACTTGCCGTCGATGCCGGAGGCCACGACGGCCATGGCCAACGTCCTCGATCGCGCCTGGGATGGGGTCCATGGGGGTACTGCCCCCCCGTTCTTTGCTATGGTCGCACAGCGTCACATGCTTGAGTACGGGACCACCGCGGAGCAGATGGCTGCGGTATCTGTGAAGAACCATCGATTCGCGAACTCAAGTCCTACCGCTCAGTTCTACTCAAAAACGTTCTCCAAGGAGAAGTTGCTCTCGGGCCCGTTCGTTTCCCCCCCCTTGCGCATCGGAGATTGCTCATCGATGACCGACGGGGCCGGAGCCGTGTTGCTGGTTGGAGAAGAGTTGGCCAAGAACTATACGGACACGCCCGCATGGGTGGTGGCAACCTCGCAGTACAGCGATTTCCACAATCTTTCTAATATGCCGTCCCTCACCGACTGGGTCGGCCTGCGAAAGGCTGCCCAGGACCTTTATGCCCGGGGACGAACAGAACCCACCCAGATCTCGCTCGCAGAAGTCCATGATTGCTTTACGATATCTGAGATCGTAGAATACGAAGGCCTAGGATTCTGCCCCAAGGGTGAGGGCGGGCGGTTTGTTTCCGATGGACAGAGCGACCTGGGAGGCCAAGTGGTCGTGAATCCGCGGGGAGGATTGCTGGGATGTGGGCATCCTCTGGGGGCGACAGGTATTGGCCAAGCCGTCGAGGTGCTCGGTCAATTCCAATCAACCGTCGCGGGCTCTCGACTTGTGAAAGGAGCGACCCAGGCTCTAACGCACAACTTGTCAGGGAGCGCCAACGTGCATACCTTGACCCTTTATCGGAGGGCGAATTGAGCTCTGCTACACGTCCGTACCTGCTGGACTTCTATCCGATGGAGGATGAGAAGTACACCCGGATCGCACCGTTCTTCATTCACCTGAGGGCCGGACGGCTTACGACCACCAAGTGCGAGCAGGATGGTTCGGTCCATTGGCCTCCCCGCGTGGCCTGTCCAAACTGCCATGGCACCCAACTCGCTTGGGTCGATCTTCCACGGTCGGGAAGGCTCTACGCCTTCAGCGCCCTCTACCTGGGACTTCCCCTGGGAATGGAGCAAGATGTCGGTGCGGTGGTCGGACTCGTCGAACTGGGGGATACCCATATCAAAATCTTTTCCCGAATAACCGGCAGAAAGTACGAGGAAATCCATATCGGTGACGCGGTCGAACTCGAAACGTTCGACATCGACGACGGACGCGTCTTCTACCGCTTCAAGTTTAAAGTATAAATAGCCTGCGCTTTCTCCGTGGCGAACATTATGGCGGGGCGGGAGCCGTACGGCTGGTGGCAACGCCACGGGACCACGGTCTTTTTGCTATCGGTGGCCGCCCTGGTGGCGTTCCTCATCCGGACGTTGTACGCGTACCAACTGATCGGGCAGTGCAACATTTCCTACTGCTTTGCGGGAGGGTCGGATTCGTTCTATCACTCTCGGGTTACCACTTGGATCATCCAGAACCACACGAACCTCGTTCACGATCCCTTGCTCAACTATCCGTTCGGGTCGGTGAACCCCCGTGAACCGCTCTTCGACTGGATGAACGCGATCCTCGGCATGATCTTCGCCCCCTTGTTCGGCGGGGATGCCGTCTTGGCCGGAATGTGGTTCCTGGAGATGCAGCCTCCCTTCTGGGCAGCGATGGGGGTGTTTCCGGTCTACATGATCGGCAAGGAGGTCAGTTCACGCCGGATGGGGCTCATTGCAGCCCTCATCTATCCCCTCTTCGTGGGAAGTATCGAAAGCACGGTGGCGACCTATGCGAACTACCTGTCCTTCTATTCCTTCTTCGTTTTCCTCACGCTCGCCGTCTACATCCATGCCATCAAACTCTCTGGTACTCGCCGGTGGGTGGAGAACTATGCTTCTCCCCGCTCTATCTGGAACGGCGCCAAGAACTTCATCCGCGTTGAGCGGGATAGCTTCCACTGGGCGATCTTCTCCGGGGTTGCGTTCGGGGCCACAATGTTGGCATGGCAGGGTTACACCTACGTCGTGGCCATCATCGTGGTCTTCCTGACCGTCACCTTGCTCGTAGAGCGGATTCGCCGACATGACACGTTCGGGGCCTACGTGGTGACGTTCATCGTCGGCACGATCGGTTTCCTCATGGCCATGCCCTACTACTACGCTCAAGGGGACTTCATCACATGGTTCGGTCTCCCGATGATCATCTTCTTCGGCGCGTTGCTTGCGCTCCTCCCGTTCATGATGCTGCGCGACACCCCGTGGCTCACGTCACTCCTCGTCATGATCGCCTCGATCGGGGGTGCGGCGGGTGGTCTTTACCTCTATAGCAAAGCGGACTTCCAGTCGGTCATTACGGGCCAGGGGTACTTCGTCAAGACCCTCATTTACTCAACCGTCGCAGAGGCGCAAGCTCCCAGCTTCGACAGCCTCATCGTATCATACGGGGTGATCACGTTCTTCATTGCGTTCATTGGGCTGGCCATCTTCATCCTCCATCTGTACCGGTTCAAATTCCGGAGGGAACACACCTTCATGGTGATCCTTGGATTGGTGGGTATTTATCTCCCAGTTTCCGCCGCCAAGTTCTTCCTCATCGGAACGCCGCTCTTCGCCCTCCTCTCT
>JAKBKR010000308.1 GCA_021832495.1 bacterium
TTCCCTCACTCAAGCCATGGAGCGTAGCGGCTAAATCCCCCAGGACCGTTCGAAGTCGGGATTCGGTGACCGTGGCCGCATCTCCAATTGTCCGTACGCCCAAGGATTGAAGAGCTCGTTCGCTGACGGGTCCGATCCCTGGGACTTTCCGCACGGGTAACCCGGGGAGAAAGCGCGCAAGTTCCTCAACCCCCACTACTCGGACCCCACCGGGCTTGGCGGCATCGGAGGCCATCTTCGCTAGCGTCAAGCTCGGGGCGACCCCGATCGAGCAGGGGATGGAAAACCGCTGGTAGATCTCCTTCTGCAGTTCGAGAGCTTGGGTCTTCACAGCATCCTGGCTCAAGCCCGTTGCCTTGAGAGCGGCCTCATCGATGCTGAAGACCCGGGTCGTGGGGGATAGGTCACGGAGATATCCCATGACCTCGTCCGAGACTTTCTGATAGAAGCCGAAATCCGGGGGGATCCACTCCACTTCCTCCCTCTTTTGCCAAGCGAGGCGCACGGGCATTGCGGACCGGAACCCGCGGGCCCGGGCCTCATAGGATGCCGAGAGGATCACCCCTCTCCCCCTTCCCTCCTTAGCGTCGTGGGCCACGATGGCGGGCTTACCCTTGAGCTCTGGGCGCCGAGTGAGCTCGCACGAAAGATAGAAGGCGTCCATGTCGGCGTAGATCACCCAATCCTCGTGGTTCGTTGGGGTGGGACTTGTCCGAGAAGCGCCTCTCTTTCCTGGGGTCACGGGAGTCCCTTTCTAGCCGTCCTCTGAACAAGCCGGGTGTCGAGCCAATACCATCGAACGGCGCTCAATAGAAAGATGAAGGTGAGGAGATCGAGGAGCAGCCCGCCCGTGGTCCCATCCCGAACGGAGGGCCACGGGCGGAGAGCAATGAGCAGGAGACCTACGGTGGTCGCTGTCAGGAAGAATAGCGCGATGGTCCGGGTGGCCCGCATTGAAGCGTCAGAGGGACGTGAGGTCGACGGCCTTTGCGTCGACCTCCATCCCGCGGGCCCCGATCGTGTAGGGTTGCCGGCTGCGGAGATGGGCGGTCCGACGCATCTTCACTACCCGGATGGCGAGGCGAACTCGGTGGCGGTCGGGGTCCTCATCATAGCTCAAGAGCACCACGCCGTCCGCCACGTACTCCGCTAGTCCGTCCCGGGAGGTTTCGGGATGGGCCGGGTCTGATTCGCCTACAAAGACCGTGGTCGCACCGCAATGGCGACAAGCCGCCGCCAGGTTGAAAATGACCTCGCGCCGCTCGGCGTCCGTGGTCGCGAGCAGGCTGAGAAGCGAGACGGAGTCGACCACGATCCGCCGTGGCTTCCATTCGTCGAGCTCACGGGGCAGCTCGCTCATTATCCGCTTCATCGCGTTGGAAGCATGTTGGGGGTCCATGAGGACCATCTTGAGCCGATTCTTCTTTCGGGCATCGTCAAAATTCCATCCGAACTGGCGCGCCGTAGCCTCCAGGGCCGCGAGATCCTCTTCGAGGCTGAGATAGAGGACGCGTTCTTCGTGGGTCAGCCCCTCGTTCAAGAACTGGAGGCCCAAACTCGTCTTGCCCGCTCCCGGGGGTCCGAGCACGAGCACTACGTGACCTTGGGGGAAGCCCCCTTTCAACATTTCATCCAAACCCCCCACTCCCGAGGAGACCCGGACGGAACTAATCGATGCGCTCATACTGGGTGGTCACGAGGCCGCTGGAGCCGCTCACATTTATTATGAATCGCCCCTGACGTTCGGGAGGCACGTGCGCGAGGAGAGGCATGGACTTCTCGATCCACATCGCGCGTAGCCGGGCGCTTTTGTGGGGGCTCTGCACCCAGCCGAAGTTGAGCACCCCATCTACGGAGTCCTTCAGAGCCTCCTCGATCCAATGCTCCGCCACGTTCTTCGTGAGCAGGAGGTAGACGAGCCCGCGCCAATCCTTTGCCCGACGGCGAAGGCCCTTCACGAGCGTGACCACGTCTTCCTTGTTCACCGTACTGCGAGCAAGAACGTCAGAGAGTGATTCGATGATGACAAGCGAATTCTTGGCCCGAGCTTCCAGCTCCCGGGCGAGTGAAGGGAGTATGCCTTCGCTCTGCCCATTGTTTCCTTCCAAGATAGAACGCTTCGATCGGCTCCACTCAGGAGGCACGATGCTGTCGGCAAAGTATTCGGCCGAAAGGTCGATGTAGCTCAGATGCCGCGAGAGGAGTAGCGGATAGTAGGGTGGGAAAGAATGTCGGATCTCCGCCATTGTCTCCTCCCGGGAACGCGTGAAGCTCACGTACGTCACCTGGGTAGGATATAGTAGGGTGTCCCGATGAGCCCCCATGTGGAATTCTGCCGCTCCGTCCACGGGTTCGTCGATGGCGAAGGTCAATCGCGAGGCACTGGTCAAGGAGAATTCGTTCTGGCCCGAGCCGGCCTCACCCATCAGGAGAAGGACCGTGCCCGGCGGCAATCCTCCGGAGATCGCATCGAAGTCACTGACGCCCGTGGGTACGCGATAAGTCACGGGAGTCGGAGGGCTCTTCGGCCGGCCCCCTCCTATGCCCGGCATCGGGAAGGTTTTCACCTTGGCTTTCGGTGCGTCCACGGACCATAGCTAGTATTGGGCGGATATTATAACTCTCCCTCTCGATTTGAAAAAGACGCTTGGGTGGCGAAAGAGGGGGTAGGGTACTCCTTCCCTACTGATAGTTCTACTTTCAAGATGATTCGGGTTTCAGAAACTCACGAAGCAGGACCGTGGCGTAACACCCTTTGTCGAGGCAGAAGCGGAACCGGGGCGAACCGTCCGCGGTCCACTCTACCGTTCGCCGGTAAAAGTGATAGGGGAGCCGGGCAAGGAGCGGCCTTAACGCACCGTGGCTCGAGAGGCGAGGAACATCGCTAAGATGGAAATCGCTGGGTTGGACTTGCTCCACCTCAAGGACTTGCCTGAAGAGCTCTCCGGGTCGACCCGAGAGCGAGGGACTGTCGGTCCCGATCAAGGGGGCGGCCACAACCGCCCGACCCGAGGCGATCATAGCCTCGGCCTCTGGCAGGTTGTCGGGCATCACCACTACGGGGGGCATATCCCCGGTCAGCCCGTCCGCGCCTCTCCGCTGCAGGAGATCCCCCGGCATGGGATGCACGAGGGGAAGACCCTCCTTC
>JAKBKR010000309.1 GCA_021832495.1 bacterium
GGCATCCCCCACTGCCCGACCCACGGTCTCGAGATCTCCCCCCAAGGGCTCGATGCCCTCCTGAAGTCCGTCCTCGAGACCTATGCCGGTAAGTCCATCGACCTTCTCGCTCCCGTTGTCCGGGAACGCAAGGGAGAGCACCGGGACATCCTCACCACCCTGGGGAAGGAGGGCTACACCCGGCTCGTGGTCGACGGCCTCGACGTCAAGTGGTCCAAGGACATCAACCTCGCCAAGATGAAGAAACACACCATCGAGGTGATCGTGGACAGCTTTGTCGTGTCCCAAGAGGAGCGCGAGCGGTTGGCCGAGGGCGTCGAGCTCTGCCAGAAGCTCTCGCCCGGCCTCGTCGTCATCCGGAGCGACGGGAATCGGCGCCTCTATTCACTTTCTCGCTCGTGTCCGGTCTGCGGGTTCTCCCTCGGGGAACTCGAGCCGAAGCTCTTCTCCTTCAACAATCCGGCGGGCGCCTGCCCCGAGTGCTCGGGCATCGGGGCCACATTGCACGCGGACCCCGACCTCATCATTCCAGACAAGGGAAAGAGCCTTTTCAGCGCCATCAGTGTCTGGGGCCTCACCCCGGACGCCCCGGAGCTCCGTAAATTCGCCGAGGAGCATGACTACGACCCGAACCGCCCCGTCTCCGAGCTGGACGAGGCCGGTTGGAAGGAACTGCTCTACGGGTCGCGGGAAGCGCAACGGTCCCGGGGCCACTGGCACTGGTGGTCGGGCGGTTGGCGGGCGGAGGGCTTGGTCGGCGCCGTCGAACGTCGTTGGCGGGAGACGAAGAGCGACGGCGCTCGCGAGTACTACATGGGGTTCATGAACTTCACCGAATGCCGCAGCTGCCACGGGCGGCGCCTGAAGCCCGAGGCGCTCGCCGTAACCTTCCGGGACAAGACCTTGGCGGACCTATCGGCCCTGTCGGTCGAATCTGCGGCCGGCTTCTTCGAGAACCTCGTCCTGGACGAACGGGAGCGCACGATCGTGGGCCAAGTGGTCAAGGAGATCAAGGCCCGGATCGGATTCCTCAACAACGTGGGGCTCGGGTACGTGACCCTCGACCGGGCCAGCCGTACCCTCTCGGGCGGGGAGGCGGAACGCATCGCCCTCGCCACCCAGATCGGGAGCGGGCTCGTGGGGGTGCTCTACATCCTCGATGAACCGTCGATCGGGCTCCATGCCCGGGACCACGACCGCCTGCTCTTCACCTTGAAGAAGCTGCGGGACCTCGGGAACACCCTGCTCGTCGTCGAGCATGATGAGGCGACGATGCGGACCGCCGACTGGATCGTCGACATGGGACCGGGGCCCGGGGTCCACGGGGGCCAGGTGCTCTACAACGGTCCCTCAAGCGACATCGGTCGAGCGAAGAACTCGCTCACCGCGGACTACCTCATGGGCCGGCGGTCGATCCCGCTTCCGCTCCGTCGCGAACTCGGCAGCGGGCGTTGGCTCGAGGTCCATGGGGCCCGGGAGAACAACCTGAAGAACATCACCGTCCGCTTCCCGCTCGGAACGTTCACCTGCGTGAGCGGGGTCTCCGGGAGCGGGAAGAGCACCCTCATGGAGGAGGTCCTCCACCGGGCGCTGCGCCGGCACCTCGGGGTGGGCCGGGAGACCCCGGGAAAGCACGATTTCCTCACCGGCGTCGAGGCGATCGACCGGGTGTTCTTCATCGACCAATCCCCGATCGGCCGCACCCCCCGCTCGAACCCGGCGACGTACACGGGGATCTTCACCTCCATCCGAGAGCTCTTCGCGATGATGCCGGAGGCCCGGGCCCGGGGCTATCGACCGGGCCGGTTCTCCTTCAATGTGGCGGGGGGTCGGTGCGACACGTGCGAGGGGGACGGCGTCATCCGATACGAGATGCATTTCCTCCCTGACGTGTACGTGGCGTGCGGTGCTTGCAAGGGACTGCGGTTCAACGAGGAGACTCTTCAGGTCCGCTATAAGGGGCGTTCGATCGCCGATGTGCTCGACATGACGGTGGAGGAGGCGCTCGAGTTCTTCTCGGCCCATCCCCGGATCGCCTCCCGCCTGAAGCTGCTGTCCGAGGTCGGGCTCGGATACATCAAGCTCGGCCAGGGCGCTACGACCCTCTCCGGGGGCGAGGCACAACGGATCAAGATCGCCTTCGAGCTCTCTCGGACCCCCACGGGGAAGACGCTCTACCTCCTGGACGAGCCGACCACCGGACTCCACTTCGACGATGTGCGGCGGCTCCTCGAGGTGCTCTTCCGCCTGCGCTCCGGAGGGAACACGGTGATCGTCATCGAGCACAACATGGACGTGCTCAAGAGCGCCGATTACCTCATCGACCTAGGTCCCGAAGGCGGGGACCGGGGAGGGGAGTTGGTCGCCGTGGGAACGCCCGAGGAAGTGGCCCGGAACCCGCGGTCGTACACCGGCGTCTACCTCCGCAAGCACCTCGGTGCACGAGCCGGGGCCGTTCCGTCACCCGCGGCCCCCACCAAGTCCCCCGCCGCTGCCGCGTAGGCCGCGCGGACACACTATGGCCGACACCTTCCCCGCTCCCGCCACACCGGGAGTCTATCTTTTCCGGGGACGCGAGGGCGAAGTGCTCTACGTCGGCAAGTCGACGAACCTGAAGCGCCGCGTCCTCGATCATCTCCACGTGCGGGTGGAGAAGGACGCGTACCTCGTGGAGAGCTACGCGCGCGTGGAGTTCGTCCCGACGCACAGCGAACGGGAGGCGCTCCTCCTCGAAGCGAACCTGATCCGGGAGCACCGGCCCCGGTACAACGTTCTGCTCAAGGACGACCGGTCGTACCCCTACATCCAAGTCACCACCGGTGAAGCGTTCCCCAGGATCTCACTGGTCCGCCGGCCCCGGAGGTCGCGCAAGGCCACGCTCTTCGGGCCCTACACGAGCGCCCGGGAAGCGCGCAGCCTCGTCTGGGTCCTCGAGGACGCCTTCCACACCCGACGCTGCGTCCGTCTCCCCAAGCGGGAGTGCATCTACTACCACATGGGTCTTTGCCCGGCTCCCTGCACTGGGAAGATCTCCCCGGAAGCGTACGGGGAGCAGGTACGCCGGGCGATCCTGGTCCTCCAAGGCCGGAAGGGCGAGGTGATGCGGCAGCTCGAGGAGGACATGCGGCGGTCCGCGGAGCGCCAGG
>JAKBKR010000310.1 GCA_021832495.1 bacterium
ATCTGGGCGGGAAAGATCTCGTACGGGTGCAATCGGGGATGGGCATTCCCGTGCCGTTCCCGGACCTGGCCGCGGCCAAAGAAGTCGACGGCCATGTTCTCCATCATGAGGAAGAACACTTCATACTGGGCCACATCCACCACTTGGCCTTTCCCGGTGGATGCGGCATGGACATAGGCCACGAGGGAACCGAAGGCGGCGGCCAATCCAGTCACGAGGTCGTTGATGGCTGTACCGGACTGGGTCGGGGGCTCGGGGAACGGTCTTCCCTGGGCGGAGAGGAATCCGCTGAAGGCTTGGGCCACGAGGTCGTAGGAAGGGCGGTTGAGGTACCTTGGATCACCTTTCTGTCCGAAACCCGAGACGTGCGTGATGACGATCCTCGGGTTCGCCCGCTGGACCGTTCGGTCCCCGAGGCTGAACTTGGCGAAGGTTCCGGGGCGAGAGGCATCGATCCAGATGTCGGCGGACCGGATGAGGTCGAGGAAGGCCTTCCGGCCCTCGGGGCGGGTCACATCGAGCCCGAGAGAGAGCTTGTTCCGGGAGTACTGGACCCAGGACTCGGAGACCCCATTCTCGGGTGAGGCCCGGGGGGGGAGGAGCGGGGGAAGCGATCGGGTCGGATCGGCGAAAGGGGGCGAGAAGGGTGGACCCTCGACGTGAATGACCTCGGCGCCGAAGTCTCCGAGTATC
This sequence comes from bacterium, assembly GCA_021832495.1. Lineage (GTDB taxonomy): Archaea > Thermoplasmatota > Thermoplasmata > Lutacidiplasmatales > UBA184 > JAJYEA01. The sequence goes on from JAKBKR010000310.1 coordinate 694, forward strand.
GTGGCCGCCCAAGGGCCTGCAACTACCCGGCCCGTGTCGAGGACCCGCAACTCGCGGAGCGGTCCGTACTGCGGTGCGATCCTACGACCCTTCATCGCGGTGCCCGGAAGGACCGTACCCCGTCGGCTATTTGACCGCAAGCCATCTTCCGGGGATTGCGCAAAGGTCGATCAGCGATAGATGCCTTCCACGGGTGACAACGGCCGGCGTAGGGCGCCCGAGACCGCCGACACGGACCGGCCGAACTCTTCGTAGAACTTGACCAGCTCCGGGGTCACGGAAGCGTGCATCGTGGCCTTGGCCGCCTCGAAGTGCGCTTGGGTGACCTTGTTCGTCGTGCCTCCTTCTCGAAGGGCTTGCATCCCCGCCTCCCGGCACAGGGAAGCGAGGTCGCTCCCCACGTAACCCTCGGTATCCGCCGCGATGTTCTCGAGCTCGACATTGAAGAGGGGCATCCGTGCCGTGTGCACCTTCAGGATCTCGAGCCGGGCCGCCGAGTCGGGCGGAGCCACGTAGATCAACCGGTCGAAACGGCCGGTCCGAAGCAGGGCATCGTCGAGCATGTCGGGCCGGTTCGTGGCGCCGATCACGACCACACTTTGCAACGGTTCGAGACCGTCGATCGAGGTGAGCAGTTGGTTCACGGCGGATTCGGTCACCACGCTGGAAGGTCCCCCCATCCCGCGGCGGTTTGCCATCGCATCGATCTCATCGATGAAAACGATGGCCGGTGCGGCCGACCGGGCCTTCTTGAAGATCATCCGGATCGCCTTTTCGGTCTCCCCGACCCACTTGCTCAGGAGTTCGGGTCCCTTGATCGAGATGAAGTTCGCCTGGCTTTCCGTGGCCACGGCCTTGGCGAGCATGGTCTTGCCGGTCCCGGGAGGACCGTAGAGCAAGATGCCATGGGGCGGGTCGATCCCGATCAGACGGAAGATCTCGGGCCGGGTGAAGGGGAGTTCGACCGCCTCCCGGAGCGCTTGCTTCACGGGGGCAAGCCCCCCGACGTCGTTCCAGCGCACGCGGGGGATCTCCACGGTCACATCCCGGAGGCTCGACGGCTCCACATTGCGCATGGCATCCCGGAAATCCTCCCGGGTCACCTTCATCTTCTCCAGGAAGGGGACGGAGATCGGCTTGTCGAAGTCGATCTCAGGAAGATAGCGCCGCAAGGCGTTCATGGCCGCCTCGCGGCTCACGGCGGCGAGGTCGGCCCCGACGTAGCCGTGGGTCAACTGCGACATCTCGGCCAGTATCTCCTCCTTGGCCCGGTCGGTCCCCTCGATGGGCATCCCTCGGGTATGGATCTGGAGGATCTCCTTCCGGCCTTCCAGAGTCGGCACGCCTATTTCGATCTCGCGGTCGAAGCGTCCCGGGCGACGGAGGGCGGGGTCGATCGCGTCCTCCCGGTTCGTGGCCCCGATCACGATGACGTTACCGCGTCCGGAGAGACCGTCCATGAGCGTGAGGAGCTGGGCGACGACGCGACGCTCAACCTCTCCCGTGACCTCATCGCGCCGCGGGGCGATCGAGTCGAGCTCGTCCAAGAAGATGACCGAAGGGGCGTTCTTCTCGGCCTCCTCGAACTTCTCCCGGAGCACCTTCTCGCTCTCCCCGTAGTATTTCGACATGATCTCGGGTCCGGCGATGGAGATAAAGTAAGCTCCGGCCTCGTTGGCCACCGCCTTCGCGATGAGGGTCTTCCCCGTCCCGGGTGGACCATACAAGAGCACACCCTTGGGGGGTGTGATCGCCAATCGGTCGAACAGCTCGGGATGCTTGAGCGGCAGTTCGATGACCTCTCGGATGCGGGAGAGCTTCTCCTTGAGGCCCCCGATGTCCTCGTAGGAAACCTTCGGGGCCGAGATGTCACGCTCCGTCACCGTCTTCTCAGAGACGGTGAGTTGGGTGGAGGCCGTTACGTGGACAAATCCCTTCGGGACCGTCGACATCACGACGAACGGTAGGGACCCACCCCGGTACGAGACCCCGGGGATCACGAACACATCGCCGCGGGTGAGCGGTTTGCGCGTGACGGTGAGCGCGCGGATGAGGAACTCGTCGAGCCCGGGTCCGAGGTTGATCTCGGTCGCCTCGGACGAGATCGGGGCTATCGCCAAGCGTTCGGCGGCGCTGCAGTTGGCCTTGCGGACCACCACCCGGTCTCCGATGGAGACGCCGGCATTGCTGCGGAGGAGGGCCTCCATCCGGACGATGTTCTTCGGAGAAGCGTCCTCATGCAGCTTGCCGATCAGCGCGGCCGTGGAACGTTTTGAGCCTTGGACCTCAATGACATCCCCGGGTTCGGCCTCGAGGCGATCCCACACCGAGGAATCGACCCGGGCGATGCTGAAGCCGATATCCTTCTGGAGGGCCTCTGCTACGCGCAGCGTCAACGATACCGACATGCCCTAGCCCATGGAAGGAAGGTCGGATAAACCTTTCCTGA
>JAKBKR010000311.1 GCA_021832495.1 bacterium
GGTTGTCGGCTTTGGCGGGCTAATCGGTACGATATTCGGGGGTTGGCTCTACAATGTCACGGACTCGGCCACGGCCTATCTGGTAGCCATGGCCATCATCATCGTGGGCGGCCTCATCATCCTCCCGATCCCATTGCACCAAGTGCCCTACTCCCACAAGCACATGCCCGTCCGGGGGACCTCCCCAGTGCCCCGACCCACGAAACCCCCGCTCCACCGATGGGAGTCCTAGGACAGGAAGGAACTACCCGTCGTTCGAGCTCAAGGGAGACCTCTGAAGGCCTTCCCGACCCTATGACCGGCACGGCCCGAGTTGTCCCTTTTTTGTCCCATGAGACAGCCGTCCTTTAATAGCTGGGCGGCGAAAGAATGGGTTGATGACGAGCAGCGCACCAGCCGAATGTACGAAGATGGTACGGGGACGCGAACCCCAGCTACACGGGGAGGGCACGGTCGCTTGGCTGGGTCACAGTTCGCCACGGGACCCCAGTCGGACAATCTTCGCGCTCGCCGCAGCCTTGGTGATGGTAAGCAGCGGGTTGGTGGTACTCTCCACGGCCACCCCCCAGCTTTTCACAGGCGTCGGACCTCTAAGCACCCTGGCCTCCCAAGCCACGACCTCCTCATCTTCCACCTCGCTCACCGGGCCCGGAGCGACTTCTGTCACTCCGCTGTCCGGGGGGGCCGCGCACGGGATCGATGTTTCGAGCGTGAATGGTTTTCCTTCCTGGTCGTCGGTCTCCCGGAGCGGGATCGGGTTCGCCTTTGCCAAGGCGACCCAAGGGGCCGGCTACACGAACCCGGCCTTCGGTTATGACATGGCGAGCGGACGCTCGTCGGGCGTGGTGATGGGGGCGTATGACTTCGCTTGCCCGGTTGACGATAGTGCGGATTACTGTTCCGCGACGAGCGCCTCGGCCGAGGCCGATCATTTTCTCAGTGTGGCCGGACCGTACTTCAAGAGCGGGAACATGCTCCCTGCTCTGGACGTCGAGGTGGGGTGCGGACAGCCCACGAGCTCAGGTTCGCTCTCGAACTGGGTCAATTCCTGGGCCACGATCGTCGAAGCCTATGCGGCCCACAAGGGCTTCCACATCGTCCCGATAATCTACATGAACAGCAACTATGCCTCCAATTGCATCAATCCCTCGCTGACCAAGTACCACCTCTGGGTGGCGGATTGGGGAGCCGCTTCTCCTGATACTGGTCACTGGAGCTCCTGGTCGCTCTGGCAGACCAGCGATTGTGGTTCCGTCCCGGGGATCACCGCCACGACTTGCACGGACCTCGACGTTTTCCACGGGGATCTCTCTTCGCTGCGGTCCCAGATCGTCTTCGGAGGAAGCGCCCCGGCAAAGGTTCCCGTGGAGTTCTTCGTCAACTCGGTCACCTCGGGTTGCGCCGGTAACGGCTGCAACATCTGGAAGGCCGCTCAGGTGTCCTTCACCGTGTCCGGCCCCGGTGGTTCCTACAGGGTCACTTCGGACCATGCTCTCCAGCTTGAGGCCGGCCAGCACTATGCCATCACCGTCCACGTCAAGAATGCCCACTACCAGGTCGCCGGTTGGTCCGTCGGTAGCTACGCTTCGGTCACTCTTGACCTTGGCGGTCACCAGCGCACCTACACCGCAGCCTGTTCACGAACAGACGCTCCTTCGACCACGGATACACATGCCACCTTCGCGGTCGGCACCCATTGGTCCTCCGCTTGCCACCGCGCCCCGTCGGGAGAGCACGTGAGCATCACCATCGGTTCCAACTACTATGCCACTGTCCCCACCTACCTCTTCGTCAACGGACGCTGCGGAGGCTGCAATGTCTGGTCCTCGGGAAAGGTCAGCGCGTTCGTTTCCGGGGACGGGACCAGCTTCGGCCCCTTTCACGACTCGTCTCCCATGCTCCCCCTCGCGCCCGGTGTCGACTATCAGGTCCGGCTCAGCATCGGCAATGGGAACTTCCAGGTCACTCAGTGGTGGGCGATGAACTACGCCACCGTCATGACCGGTTCCGGAAGTGCGGCCCACTCCACCTCGTCGGGTTGTGGTGCTCGGGGATACTCCCCCACCACGACCGCAGCCTCGGTGACCCTCTTTACCGGTTCCCACTGGTCCACCGCCTGCCACAAGAACCCCCCCTCCGGGGAGCACATCACCGCCATCCTCACGGGTCCGAGCGGGAGCGGGTGTCCCTCGCCCACGACGCTCACGATCGGCAAGCCAGTTCCCGCTTCGGTCAAAGCGGGAGGTTGTGCTCTCTTCGCCGTGAAGGTCTCCGAATCCGATTGGGCGAGCTACAACTACCTTGACGTCTACGAGACCGATGCGGCGGTGAAGGGACCCCAGCCAGCCTTCACGGTCTATGCCGGGATGGCACCGCCCACCCTCACGGTGTCGGGTGCGCACGCCACCAAGGCGGGACCTGATGCCAAGCTAGGGGTCCTGCTCGACCAGCCGAGCGCGGGGAAGTGGGGCGGGTGGGGGACCTACGAGGTCCTGGTGATGGCTGCCGCCGGGTCCTCAGGGGGATTCTGCGTGGTGGTCCACCTATCGAATGCTCAGCCAGGGAACACCCCTGCGTGCCCTTCCGCGACCGGAGGACACCACGGGCTCCTTTCCCCGGACCCTCTCTCTTCGGGCTGGGTGAGCTGTGCAAACTTCGTGAGCTGTGGAACGGGACACTTGGGCTGGAAAGTGACGACGAAAGGTCTTGAGGTGAACTCGGGCTTCGGCTACCCCGCGGGGGGCTCGGACTATTCTCTTTCCCAGGCCGAGGGGAAGATCCGCTCGGAACTCTCGAACTGGGGGGGGATGATCCGGACAGTGTCCCAACACTACGGAGTACCCGAGATCAACATCGTGGTGGAGTCGGGACCGGAAACTTCGTTCGGCTCGGATGGGGTGGCAGACATCATGCAGGCGCTGCCCGGGTACTTCGACGGGTACTCATGCGGGGATTCGGCCGGAGCTCAGGTGCCCGATAGCTGGGCGATCCATTACGCCAATGCCCACTGGAGAGCATGCTCGGGGTCGTGGATCAGGTTCGTGTCGTTCGCCGCCGGGACGGCGTACCTCGGATCGCAGGACAATCGATACCATGCCCGTTGGGACCCGCTGGCCCTGGGACCGGCGTACAACCACGGG
>JAKBKR010000312.1 GCA_021832495.1 bacterium
CATAGCATATGCCATTACGTATGCATATACAAGAGGTTGCCGATCGACCGGAGACGCGATCTACGAGGGAGAAACGGGGCTTGGGTAGGCACCTGCTACCCAAACTGCGGGGAGGTCAGGTCTGTGGGTTTGGGTCAGGGGGCGTTGCTCGGGGTCGCGAGCTAGTGCCGTGTCCACCAGCGGTGTGCGGGGCGTGAGTCCGTCACGCAGTGGATCCGGTTGATTCGTCGAATCGCGCGGCGGAGTGCCTCCTTCGCCTCACCCCAGTCCGTGTAGTTCGACCCGGTGAACGCCCACCGGCGGATCGTTCGGAAGTGGGTCTGGATCGGGTTGAGGTGACTGGCATTGGTGGGCGTCAGCACGAAGATGATCCGGAGCTTCCGGGCCACGGCCACCGCCGCCGGCGTGGTGTGCGTCGAGAGGTTGTCCTGGGTCAGATGAATCCGTCCGCCCGAGGGGTAGTCCCCTCGGACCCACCGAAGGAATCGCACGTACCCTGCTCCGTTCTTGGAGAACGAGAGATACCCTCGGAATCGCTGGTGATAGTAGTCGTAGGCGCCCATCCGATAGCGAACTCCGCCGAGCCGCCTGTAGGTCGCCGACACTCGGTCGGGTGCCCCGACCGAGCCCAAGTGTGGCCGCCGTGCGGCTGGAGGGAGATCGGTCCCATCTCGTCGACCGAGACCACGATCGGCGGGTTGTGCGGGCGATTGGTGAGCTCGCTTAGTCGCCGTAGCTTGTCGGCGAACTGGGGGTCCTTCGAGCTCTTCCAGGTCTTCACGGACGGGAAGGCCACCGACTCTTCGAGGAGGATCTGCCGCAGCCGCTCGCGGCTGATCGACTCCACCACGCCCTCGTAGACCAGCGTCTCCTGGAGGAGGTCGAGGGACCCGCTGGTAGGTCCCTGCCACCCATGGTCCTAGGGTCGGGAGAGGGCGAAGGTCACGAATGTCTTGCGGATCTCCGGAGTGAACTTCGGTTCGGGTCCGGTACTCTTCTTCGGGTAGAGGGCGTCCCGACCGAGGCGGTTGTGGTCCTTGATCACCCGACGGACCCCGTCCTCGCTCCAGAGGACCAACTGCGCGATCTTCGGCGGAGAGAAGCCCTGGAACGAGTGCAGCACGATCATCGCCCGCTTCACGACGGTGGGGTCGTTGGAGCGCTTCACCAAGCGGCTGAGAGCATGGCCCTCCTCGTCGGAGAGCTAGTGGACGCGCAACATGCGGAGGAGGCATCACCTCCTCCGGGAAAGTACTTGCGCTAGAGGTCAGGAACCTCGAACTCTCCCCCTAGACGCGGCACTAGGTCGTTGAGCTGACGAACATCCTGATTCAAGGGCTTGAGAGGGTGTTCAGCGTGGACCGGACGGAGGGGCCGAGTTTACGGAGGGACAACTACGTAGAGGAGCGCGCGCGACAGAACGGGGAGGGTCGGGAGTCGGGTGCCTGGCCGGTGGGCAACCGTCCCTAAGTTCCTCGGCCGGTGTTCGGGATCGAGATGCTCGGCAGAGTCTACAAGCTCTAAACAGAGCGTCATAAGAAATTGCGACCGCTCGTGTGGGGCCCCACCATGAGACCGATCACCGTACCCGGCGCCGAGAACGTGATCCTTGCCCTCCAGGATGAGATTCGTCGCTCTGACGAGTCGCGTTACGACCATCGCCTCCAGGGACTTCTCCTCGTGGCGCAGGAATTGACCGCCCCGGCGGTCGGCCGGGGCTGGATGACTCCCCGCGAATGGTGCAGTACTGGGGCCACCGCTTCGACGAGAAGGGCCTTTCCGACCTCGCCGAGGGTGATTGTCCCGTCGTCCCCGCCGTCTCACCGAGGCCCAAATGCGGGCCGTGGAAGTGACCTTGCACCGCCTACCCGACGAGGTCGGCATCTCGGGAACCCTATGGGACGGGAAGGCTCTCCGCCTATCTCGGGCAGGAGTTCGAGCTCGATCTCGGGGTCCGTCAGTGCCAGCGCCTGCTCAGTCAGCTCGGGTTACGGCTTCGGAAACCACGCCCCGAACTCCACCCCACCGACCCCATGGTCCAGCGGATCCACAAAAACTCCAGGCGCTGAGCCCCGATCCTTCTGTCGACCTCTGGGCCAGGGACGAGGGCCACTTCCACCAGCACGGTTCTCGGTGCCTCATGTGAGTCCCGCCCGAGGTGGGGGACCCGGTTCTCTACCACGCCTGGACCCACAAGTATGTGGGCTACTGGGGAGCGGTTCGCCTACGTGATGGGAAGCTGATCTACCTTCGGGAGGAAGGGATGTTCAACAAGGGACCTGTACCGAGTTCCTTCATCAATTCTACCGGGAGAGCAGCCGGGGCCCCCGACGGGCGGTGGGGATCAGCGACAAAGCCTGCTACCACCTCTCTCGGATACACAAGGACTGGAGGGCGGAGGTGGCCGATCGGTTCGAGCTCTCCTTCCTGCCGGCCGCGAGTCCCAAGCTCAATCCGGTCGAGCGGGTCTGGAAGCTCACGTGGCGGCCTGCCTCCACAACAGGTACTTTCCCAAGCTGGAGGATGTGACGACGGCGGTTGAGCGTACCTCCGATGGCTGGAGGCGGGAAACGAGACCCTCCGGCGACTATGCCCAATTACTTAGGGCGCTGTGTTTAGGAACGTTCCACAGGGAGCTCGAACTGATCGTGGGTTAAAGCCCTACATCGAGGGTACCACGGGGGGTCGCGTCGCTCGTCAGAAGGGCGACCCCGGGCCAGGCTTTCGAGAAAGTCCGCTGGAACCGGTGTACTTAGATCCGTCGAGGAAAGCACACTATCGACCTCACCTCCGCTCGCGCGACGCCACCTCGATCCTGGGCCAAGGGCCGGGAGGGCAGTCCTGCCTCCTTTCGCAGGTTCCCCGTAGGGAAATCGGGTAGAATACCCAGTAACCAGAGGTTTATCCTCTGTCGCTCAATCGCCATCGGCCCCTTCGGGACCTGCGGTCCCATCGCCGTGCTCTACCTGGGCCCTTGGACGGCATCCCAACCGCTCATGTAGGCTCTGTCCTGACCTCCCCGCAGTTTGGGTAGCAGGTGCCTACCCAAGCCCCGTTTCTCCCTCGTAGATCGCGTCTCCGGTCGATCGGCAACCTCTTGTATATGCATACGTAATGGCATATGCTATGACCCACC
>JAKBKR010000313.1 GCA_021832495.1 bacterium
ACTCCATTAGCCCCGGTGTATCTCCCCTCGGGGATCGGACCCGCTGCGACGGTGACCGCACAGACGACCTGGAGTCCGGATCATGACGGGTCTTGGAGCCTCTACGCCCAGGCCACGTTGACCTCCCCGGCGGTCGCCGGTCACGGGGAGCTGGGTGTGACCGTCTTCCCCCGGACGCTCCTCATCGATGAGACCGGCGTGACGCCGGGGTCAAATGGATCCCTCGACACATTCACGTACGTGGCCACCGACTTCAGTTCCGCGGGCGTCCCCTTCAATGTGACCGTGGTTCCGCCCGGGACCTCCGAGATCACATATGCGGGAACCAACCCCAAGACCTCTCTGGACATGTACGACGTGATCGTTTGGGTCCTGTCCAATGGGGCTACCCTGGTTCCCAGCGACGTACAATCGCTCCTGTGTGCCGTCGAAGGGCAACGGTCGGTCTGGTTGGTTGGTGCCAGTGCGCTGGGAGGCGTCAATGTGACGAACCCCAGCATCACGGCGAAGTGTCCCGGTCCCGCGGGTTTCGTCACGATGGATGGGCCTCTGACAACGTACTTCGGCGTCTCGACGGTCTCGAATCCCCTCTCCATATCTGGGGAACTGAACCTCAGCATCCCCTCCATCATTACAGTCCCCGGATTCCAGACGGTGGGCATCGATCCCAGTAACCTGAGCCTGGGGAAAGTCTTGGATGGCTACCCCTCGCAACCGCACTACCGCTACGTAACCCCTACCGGGACAGCCGCCACGATCGTGGACGCGGTTCCAACCCCGGGCACGCATCAAGATGTGATGGTGGCGAATCCGACGTCCCAAGGCGGAAAGACCTCCGCGGCCTCCTTCGAACTCGCGACGGTGACCCAGCAGATGCCGGGGGGTAGCGGAACCTATGTGACGTCCCTGGCCCAGCAGGCCTCTTTGGTGTACGACACGTTCAATTGGCTCGCGAACTTCACATCGACGACGCGTCAGGGAAATGATTGGGCCGTGAGCCAGGTCGTCACCCAACCGTCGCAACTTTCGTTCGACCGCCCGGTGGCCATCAACTTCACGGTCCGGAACAACGGCCCGGGAACGGGGCCCGTGGTCGCGACCCTCTACGTGGATGGTTTCCCCATCTATTATGATGGGGCCCTGGTCACCAACACCACAACCCCGGGCCCATTTGGGAACGAATCCAACGGCACGGTCTATTGGACCCCGGATTTTGTCGGCTTCCTCACTCTGGGGATCCAGATCACCACCCCTCTTTCGGACACGGACCTCGCCAACAATTTCATGGCGAATTCTTTGTTCGCGGAGCAGCTCTACGTTCACTTTAGCGTCCTCGTCGTGGACGCGACGGGGAAGAAGGCTCCGGACACCACCCCCATCCTCGACCAAACCCTGAACGCCACCGGTTTCCCTCCGGGGACCGTCACCTACGTCCACCTCCCGGCATCGTGTTCTCCACTCCCCGATGCGATCGGTGTCAACGTTGCCTCCGGGGCCTACAACATGATCATCTGGAACGCTGGAGAGAATGTCAATAGTTCCACGGGAGGTCGGACGTGCGCGCTTTCGGCGCCCAACGCTCTCAACCTGACCACCTTCCTCAACACCGGCGGAGGGCGCGCGTCCCTCCTCTTCGTGGGGAATGGGCTCCTCACGGAATTCCAGAAAGGAAACGCCCAGGCCGAGGCCTTTGCCGAGGAATATCTGGGCCTCGATCCCACGGCGACTTCCATCACCTCTGTGACTCCCGGAACCAATCTTTACGGCGTGATCGGTGACAATATCGGGAATGGGGTGGACTTGGGCCTGAATCCGGGTTCCACCAACCTCTCCTTCCCGAAATCGGAACTTACAAGCCCGGGAAGCGGGAACATCGTCCCATCCGCCGCGTTCTACTTTGATAGCACCGATTTCTGGACGACCCCGACGGGGGATGTCGCGGCCGTGGATTCGTATTCCCCGGTGGCCGGTTGGCACACCGCCTGGTGGGGTTTCGATGTGGCCTCGGTCTCGGACCGGCAGATCCTGAACCTGGTGATGCTGAGGACCGCCACGGATCTAGGCCGGCTCCTCCCCAATTCCGACACCGTGGTGGGGACTCCGGACATCACCTTCGCCACGGCGCAGGTCCCCTACATGAATTTCGACGAGATGCACCCCCAGATCGACGAGCAATCCCTGATCCGGGTGAACCTCACGAACCTTGGTGGGGCACCGGCCTACGGGATCGGCGTGAGCGTCCTGGACGGGCAGCATATCCTGGACGTCCAGACGATGACCATCGGCGGATCGTCCCCTCTCTCTTCGAACCAGATCCATCTGGGGGTCGCCTCCCTCTCACTGGCGTGGACGCCGTTGTACGCCGGGGTGAACCCCATCGTCGTGGAGATCACCACGAGCACGGCCGGGCAGATCCTCCCCGGAGTAGCGAACGCGGCCGAGGGCAACGTGACCGTCTACTTCTTCTACGACAACACCACCAACAATGCCAACCAGTGGACCCACAACAATGTCATCCTGTGGCAGGATCCGGAGGACCCGGGCTTCAACAGCAATATCCAGTGGCCTGATTGGCCTTTCGGAAACGGAAACCCATGTTCCACTCCAACCAATGGGTACCAGCCCTACTACTTTGGGAACACGAACATGCCCGTCGAGTGGCCTTTGGCACCGCGGGGACTGGGGCCGCGAAGTGCATCCAGTGGCTCAGACCAATACGAGTACTCCTCGTGCGCCTCCGTCTACCCTACATCAACGGCGACCGTTGAGATCAACGGATATACTCCTCAATTCAGGGGTACTGAGATGGCACCAAGTCCTCCATCCAACTGCGGAGACAACAATGTATGGCAGACTTGGTACACAGACGCGTTCGGTCATTCCTTCAATGTTTGTACGGGCGTGTGGGGGATTGACACCGAAGGACCTCCTTCCTCCCAGTACAACACGACAAGCCTCTCTCCGTTCCCACCCTGTTACATTGCCGGGAACCTATGCGCATCGTTGGCCGTTCTGGACAATGCGGCCACCTCCAATTACATCACATGGACCCAGAGCTCTCCGGTCACCATCCCATCCTATGTTGCGTCTGCCACCGCAACCTGGTGGCAAAAATATTCTCTCGACCCCT
>JAKBKR010000314.1 GCA_021832495.1 bacterium
TTGGCGTCGTCCCGAATGTGACGGGATATTCCGTCGTACCCCGGACCTTCAACATCTCGGTGAAAGGCACACCCGTTCAAGAGGTCATCACCTTTAAGGCGAATGCCAACCCGGCGACCTCGAATGGACCCCTTTCATGGGTCACGTACCTCGTTGTGGGAGTGGTCTCGGCCATTGTGCTCGTAGGAGCGATCTCTCTCCTCATGATCCGAAAGCGCAGGGCCTCGAGCGGACGTCCACCGGTGAGCGAAGGGGAAGGAAACGCTTGAAGGGCGCCTGGTTGACTGTAGGGATTGTGGTGATCATCTCCTTCTTTCTCGTCTTGTTGCTCTTCCTTCCCATCGAGCCACACTCCCAAACCTACACGCAATCGTGTGCAAGGACTGGCGAGGTCGTGCCCATAGAGAACATCAGTCTACCGAGCGCAACCATCCAGGTCCAGTGGACCTCGACAGGTCCCGTCTGGCTCGTCATCAGCTCAGGACGAACCGTCGCTTACGCTAATGGCGCCTATGTCATCAATGCAACATCGGGCTCAGGGTCTTTCTCGAGCCATGGTGGAACGTTTGGTATGAGTTGCCTGACCACCAATTCCCCACCGGTCGTAGTGACGGTCCTGCTGCAGTACTCCACTCCGCTACTTTGAACCGGTCATTGGGGTTTCGCTACTTTCCAAGGAGTTTTGCCACGACTTCTTGGACGTGCGTCACATGGCTTGAGGGACGGCTGCCCGATTGGTAGACGTCTCGGATGGTACCTTCCGGGTCAATGAGGTAGGTCACTCGCTTTGCCATCCCGAACATGCCGGAGACATCGTAGGCCTCGGTGATCTTCTTGTCTGGGTCCGCGACCAGTCGGAAGGATAGGTCATACTTCTTGGAGAATTTTTCATGAGATCTGACATCCTGCGTCGAGACTCCCACGACCTCGAGACCGAGGGCGGTAAGCGATGCCATGTTGTCGCGAAATGAACACGCTTCGGCCGTGCACCCCGGTGTGTCATCCTTGGGATAAAAGTAGAGTGCGACCCACTTTCCACGCAAATCTCCGAGCCGGATGGTCGTCCCTTTTTGGTCAACTCCCGAGAACTCAGGGGCACTCTTTCCTTCGGTTAACATGGCCGTTCACCCACCGATATAGCCCACGGTCCCTGAGTATAAACCGGTTTGGTGTTCGTACGCGCTCCAGGCCCGATCGGAGTCCCTCGGGCACCTTTAGGGTGGCTTGTCCACCGGAGACTTCACAGGTGAGAGAAGACGCAGGCGGCTCTGAGTTGAACCCCCTTGATCCGCATCCAGTGTTGGGCAAAGACCTTTAGTAGGCCCCCTCACTATGGCTCAATGCGGGAAATGCCTCGAGTGGACAACTGGCTCTCTGACGACGACCTTCAGGCCGAGAAGGAGACTCGGGAGAAGCGTATGGCGGCGGAAGACAAGTTTGACTCTCTCCGCCGCCAGCGTAACGAAACCTTGGACCTTGTCGACCGCTTGTCCGATGAGATCCTCGCTCTCCAGAAACGCCGCCAAGAACTCAATGATGAGGTGCAGCGTGCGCATGATACGTTTCGGAACTTTGGCGATGAGCAGAAGAAAGCCCGGGAGGAACGTAAACGCCTCTTCGAGCAGCTAGAGGACCTGACCCAGTCTCTCCGGAAGACCAAAGGGGAGAACACACGGGAAAAGGGACCCACCGCCAGGAGTGTGGCCTCGGAGATCGCTCGCCTAGAGCGGGAACAGCAGACTACGGTGATGACCCTCAAAGAAGAGAACGCCCTCATCGACAAGATACGTCACCTTCGGAGCCAGTTGGCTGAACGAGAGAAGGTGGAGGCCGAATGGATGAAGACCGAGTCTGCCGCCTCCACGGTGAAGGAGGAGATCGAGTCTCTTAGGGGGAAGCTCCAGGAGGCGAACAAGCGCCTGGACGCACTCCACGTCGACCGAGACGCGGCCATGGCCAAAATCCAGAATTCCTTGGGTGAGATCGGTCACGTGCTCAACGAGATCCGTTCCAAGGGCAGGATACGGACCGAGGCCCTCGAAAAGGCCCGGACCATCGCTGATCAAATGCACGAAATGGGTCGCACCGTGCTTGACCTCCAGCGGGAATCCCGGAAGCGAGTGACCGAGGCACGTGCCGCGGTCTCCCAGCACGGGGCTTCCCACCGGAACCTCTTCAACGATGGTGCCCGGGACAAGGCCGCGAACGACTTGCTCTCTGCCCTGCTCAAGAACGGAAAGGTCGAGTTCGGCCTTGGTGAGGTTGAGGAGTCCTCCGCGACGGCCTCATCGGGAGATGAAAAAGACTCACGCCGTCGGCGGAGTTGAGACGATACTGTAGACCGATATCACAAAGACAAGTACGTTCCCCTGGACCTCTTGGTTGAAATCAAGGGTGTACGTGCTCGCGTTCAGATTCACATTGCTGAGGTAGAAGGACTTCCCATTCGAGAGATACGTGCCCTTGTACTGCCCCACGTCCTGTGGGGTGAGCTCATTCACAAGCGTGATCTGACCTTGGGGGGACGTGGTCGAGCTCACCTGGGTCACCAGTTCGGACCATCCATAGGGTTTGACGATCTCCCCCACATAAGGCAAGGATTCGACGGTGACGCTCGTTGCGTTCTGGTTTATCACGGTATCTTGCCATCCGTAGTGCGGATCGGTGAACACGGCCCCGTTCTGTGCGGCTATCCCTGAGAAATTCTTCCCGAACTCTGAAGCGGAGTACGTCGTGACCATGGGGACCTGTTGGGTCAACGGCAAGGTCAGAAGGTTGGCCGGGTTCGCCGCCCCGTACCCCTGGGATGGGGGAATAACTACAGTGGTCGTCTGATTCGGTGCCAATCCGAGCATTCCCTTCCAGAATCCGGTGATGAGGGAAGTGTAGGCACCCTCAGTGTTGGGCCCCACATGTGCCTTGAGGGGGGTATAGCCGGATGCCCCGCGGAACTGGAAACTGATCGCCTTCGGGTACGTCGCGTTGTCAGTCGCCACCGAAAGGTACGAAGTATCGAACACCTTTCCCTGATCGAAACCACTGCCAAAGCTCCCGATGTAGTTCACAGTGACATTGTCCCCTTCTACGACCACCTGCTGGGAAGGCCCAGGCAAC
>JAKBKR010000315.1 GCA_021832495.1 bacterium
CGGGAACCGATCAGGCAATGACACCATCTCCGTATCCAGCGGTAGCACCCACGGCACGGCGATTCTCACGGTCGCATCGTTGCCCGTCCCCCCACCGAAGAAGACCTCCTCGGGTTCCGGAGCGGTCCCGACATGGGAGATCGAGCTTTTGGTGGCCGTGACGGTGGCGGTGCTTGCGGTGGTCGGATTGCTCTTTTACCGCCGTCGCAAGGGTCAGAAGTTGCGCGAGCGGGAGAAGAAGGAGCACCCGCCGTCCCCACCGGCCCCGGCGTACCTCGGTTTCCTCCCCTTCAAGGAGGAACAGAACGAGGACGAGAAGTAGGGCAAAGGGCTCCCGTCGTATTGGAAGGCTCGCTGTAGCGGCCCATCAGGACTTGGATCAGGTTTTGGACCGTTACTCCATCGCGCCGATGGAACTGGTCTCCCCGGATTTCGGGACATGGGCCTTTTCTCTCCGCTGGCCCATGCCCATGGCGACCATCTTCTTCTGCCGCTGGCGGTTCATCACGCCAAGGGAAGTAAATACCCCGACGAAACCGGCGGCTCCCGGGATGCTCGTTCCGAGGGGAGTGGTCAGGGTGAGCCCGGCCAGGGATGGCTGGGAGACGCTTACGGTCACGGACTGGATGGCCGGGTTGGATATCGGTATGTTGATCGGCTGCCCCACGATGACCCCCACGGGGTTGATGATCGGCATCGGCGGGGGAGGCGGCGGTGGTGGAGGTGGCGGAGGCGGAGGTGGCGGCGGAGGAGCCACTAGGATGCCTGTGACGAGGACGAGACCGGGCGGGAACGACTGCTGTACGGTAGCAGTCCCCTTGTAGTTCATGTAGTTCACTTGGGTGTACCCACCGGCCGTCATGCCAGTGCAGGCATTCCACGGGTTCACACCATTGACGCATGCATCCACTGGCACTGGTGTGTTCAGCAAATTGGGAGGGAACGAGGTCGTGGCCACGAGATTGAACGACTCCTCCCAACTATCGTTGATGTACATGAAGGGGTAGGGCCATGCCCATGAAACTCCTCCATTGGGCAATCCCGTGGCGTAGGGAGTGGCGACACAGGGCGGATGGGGATTCACAAGGCTGAAGCACTGAACACTCCAACCGGGACTTCCGATCGAGCCGCCGATCGGTGTGGAATCGATCGAGAAATTGCCGTTCGGAATGAACTCGAAGATCCCCGTGTTGGTGTTCCGCGCCGCGAGCGAGGACTTGATGAAGGGGAAATTGACATTGGAGAGTGCCCAACCGAGGGCTGGGTTGGACGCCCAAGTAGTCGGTGGGTTGTTGTTCTGGCCCATCGGGATGCACCCCATGACGGGTGCCACGCAACTGATCGAGAGGTTTCCTTGGTTGTTGCTCCCCTTGGGGGCGGCCGGGCAAGAGAAGCCGGCGGGTCCCTCCCACATGCCCCCCGTGGCAACGGCCATAGCGCAACCTGCCCCCAAGATGGCACGGGTATCATTGGCGGCCTGTTGTGCATACGCCGGCGTGGAGAGATTATAGTCTCCAGAGTTCACCTCCGTTACTCCGTCCGGTACGTCGATCACGTTGATGGTCACGTTCTGACTTTTCGCAATGTCCGCAATGGACCCGGAGCTCCCGGGTCCCGGCGTCACCCATCCCACACACGCCGGAGAACTTCCTCCCCCGGGGAAGGTGTAGGAAGGTTCGCACACCGAGCTCGGCCCTTGGTTCCACCAGTCCGAGTAGGTGGGGGCGTACTCCACCTGGTACGAAGAGGATCGGGGGATCGTCGAAGTGAGGAGCACGATAGCATGGTCTTGGCTCTTGTTCCACCCTAGCCCGCTACCCTCCAAAGCCCCATAGAGGGCGGTGATCGATGAGGAACTCAGGAAGTTGTCGGAAAGGTCCGAATCACAATAGAGCCATGCCCCATTGCCATCGTAGCACTTCGGATTATTGAATCCACCCCCCAAAAGACTCCCGGACGTGAGCATGGAGTTCACCATGCTGCCAAACGTCTGGGCGGGGACAAAGTTCGAGATGTCCACGTTGTACTCGCTCCCGTCCGCATCGTTGTGACTCCCGCCCGCGCAGGTGGCGGGAGGAGAGTTGGTGCAGGTGGCAAAATAGTCCACCAATGCGAAACACACCGAATTCGTAGTACTGGACGAAGTGCAAGAGTTCTGGGAGGCACCGTATTTGGTCGCAAGATTCGAGGCGATTGTCCCGGCATTGGCCAGGAAATAGGGGACCGCATTCGACTCCATGCAGGGGCCGTGGCACGGGTCGTTCGGACCTCCCGTGTCGAAGCTGCCCGGGGAGGAGCCACCGTAGTCTTGGGATCCTGGATCGTAGGCGCCATCATACGGCGTCGTCTCGATCACGAAGACCACTTGCACATTGGGAGGGTAACCCAAGGGTGACCCTGCCGCGGTAACGTTGAGGGTGACGCGGGCATCGATGGGGATTGGACCGCATCCCATGCCCCCCTCCACGCATATCTCGGAGGGGCTCACGCTGATCGAAGGGACCAGATGGGGGCAGGTCCCACCGAGTCCCCCCGTGCAGGACGTGTGCGGGACCACGAACTGGCCCAGAGGGGTCACGGTCTTGGAAGCGGACGGCGGAACTCCCGCAGACGGGGCCGGAAGACGGGACTGGGCCGGTGCCCTCCCTCCCGCTTCATGTCCTCCCAATACGATAGACGGTGTAGCGGGATACAGGACGGAAACGACACTGAGCGAGCCTAAGATCAATACCACAACGCCAACCCAGCGTTGCATTGGCCCACCCACATTGTCACCCCACGACGTACAATGCTACGTCGTCTATTTAAATTCCCCCTCACGGGGCGCTTTGCAATCCACAGATCGAGCAGGGTTCCCCGGGCCCGGGCAAGGGGAAACCACACTTGGGGCATTTCTGCAGGGCGGAATCCGAAGGTTTTGGTTGCGAAACCCCTGGAGAAAAGGGCGGCGGTTCCGGGAGTGGGGGTGCGGCACGGTAGGAGTCCAGATACTCCTGGAGGGCCGCCGCCCCTTCGGTGGGTTGGGTCTCTGGGAAGGGGGGAAGTCCGGTGGGGCTACCGCACACCGGGCATGGCTCCCCCGGGTAGACCGGGGATCCGCACT
>JAKBKR010000316.1 GCA_021832495.1 bacterium
CCTCGACCCCGAGGTATCGCACGAAGCGACTGCGCACCTTCCCCTTCTGCCGATAGGACTGGCGCTCCTCGAGGTAGACACGCCCGTGAGCCCGCCGCCGGTAGGTATAGGTCATGTAGCCAGTAATGCTACGTGCTACAAGCATATAACGACGCGGGTGGGTGGAACAGGGACCGGGCCTCCTCCCCGAGGTGATTCCGGCCCGTACAGGGTGGAGGTCTCACGAGCCTACGTGTAGCACGTATCCAGCCGCGCTACCCAGGCACAGAAGTTCACGTCTTTAAGCGCATCGGAACCACCACCTCCCAAATCCAGCGTGAACGGTTCCCCGGAGGTCTGGTCTCCTGCAGCTCCGCCCGCCTGGGAGATGGTCCTCTCTCATCACACCCCAGATCGATTCTATCGGTGTCTGCGACTCCGGATCGGGCGGCGGGAGCTCCATCTCTGCGCGCGTTGCACAGGGCAGACGCTGGGAGCGGTCCTTCTCCTGTTCCTGTTTGCTTTGCGCGGTCTCGGCCACCTTCCCTTCTACGATCCCTGGTTCCAACTCGGCTTCGTGTTCCTTCCGCTGCCCGCGGCCGTCGACTGGGCGCGGCAGTCCTCGCGCTCGAAGGAGTCCACCAACGGCCGGCGTCTCCTCACGGGATCCCTGCTCGGGGCTGCCGGCATGGACCTCTTGATCCTCCTGGTGAGCGCTTCGTGGCTCGAGCGCGTGATCGGCGCTGTCGTGCTCGCGGTCTACCTGGTCGTGATCGTGGGAGTCCTGCAACGGCGTGGGGTGCTCGAACGGGTGGTCGAGGAACACTTCCCACGCGCAACGACGTGAGCCGGGACGCCGGGGGAGAAGACCCGAGGGTACGGCTCGGTGACGTGCTCCCATCTGTTTTGTACATCTGAGGGACGGGTCTGGGGAGGGGCGCTCGGCCTCTCGTCGTAGCTCCTCTCGCTCATGTTCTCTGTTCCTCCTTTCCCTCCCTGCGACCCTTCCCTCCGCCATCATGGAGGGGGACATGGTCCATGTCGAGATCCGCCGGGTACCGAGCACTCTGGAGCTGGCCGGGAAGCTCAAGGGCAAGGTCTCCCCCGCGGAGCTCCATTCGCTGACCAACGAAGGGGTGGACCTCGGCTGAGCTTCTCGCGGACTCCTGTGCCCTCATCGAGCTGTTCGAGGGGAACGGTTCCGTTTCGTCAAGGCCCAAATGCCAAGTCTCCGGCGCATTTCTGCGGCCGGGATTGGTTTGACGCCTTCGCGACGGACATCCACCCGCCGTCGTTTGAGTTCGGCCACAACCTCGGGAGGGTGGTATTCCTCGACAACCTCATGGATGAGCTCGTCGTAGGATTCGCCGCGCCGCTTCATCCGCTCGAGCATCTGTCGTGTGCTGGTCCGGGTCGAAATTGTGTTAGGCGGGTCGGCCGTCGTCATCGTGTGCAATGGCTCGGCAATTGAAATTAGCCTGGTCGAGGACCATGGACGCGTCGGGATTTGAACCCGAGACTTCCTGATTGCAAATCAGGCGATCTTCCGCTGATCTACGCGCCCGCGCGGGGGGTCAACGCCTCGTTCGTATGAAATCACCGAGGCGGGCTTGCCGGGGCGCTCATGCCCCGGGGGCCGTGGCAGATGCGGTGACCGGGGCTGAGAGCGCGCCCCACACCTTGTCCAGCTTCGGGACCGTGGGTCGCTTGCCGATCTCCGCCGGGTCGACCCACTCGAACTCGGTGTGCTCCCAGTCGAGCTTCACCTTGGGGTCCCGGACCTTGAACAGGAAGGGATGCACCACGAAGATCTCGTTCTCGTGTCGCGTGTAGATGGGGGGAGCTTCGCGCACGAGCTTCACCTCGCTCTCCGCGAGTCCGGTCTCCTCCCGGATCTCCCGGAGGGCCTGCTCCCGAGGTGGCTTCCCTTCCAGATAGCCGCTGACACCCGCCCAACGCTCCTGGAACGAGCCCACCTTCTTTGACCGCTTGAGGAGCAGGACACGCCCCTTGTCGTCCTGGAGGAATGAAGTGACCACGGGGGAGGCCTTCACGTGGGGGAACTCCACGAAGGCCTCGGTCGCGTTGACCGTGACCTCCTCTCCCTGCCGGAAGAGGTCGATGTCGATCCCGTCCACGCAGGGCAGCCGGGCGATGACCGCGGCAGAGGCCACGATGGCGTCCGCCTCCTGCACCACCATGGCCTTCGGGCCCACTCCCCGCTTTCCCGCGCCGTAGATGACGTAGGGCCCCACGGTGCTCCCCCGGGCCTGGGGGAAGGTCAGCACCCGGTCGGTGACCGTCTGGCCGTGGAGCTCGCTCGCGGAGTTGTCGACCTTCCCGGTCGCGGGGTCGATCTCTCCGAGGAACGAGAGCGCGGTCGTGCTCAGGGCCACCTTGCCCGTAGCCGTGCCCTCCGACACGCGGCGGCATGGGACCTTCATGGTGGTGGGTGAGCACCTCCGGGGGCTTATCCCTCTTGGGGGACGGCGCCGGGAGCCGCCGGGGCGGGCGAGCTCGGGGATCCCCTGGAGACCCGCAATAGGGCGAAGAACCCCAGAAGGTCCCCCAGCGCGGCGAGCACGAAGAGGGCGGGGAACGACGCGTGGGCAGGGTAGGCCAACCCTGCCACGATGGTGCCGACGAGCCCTCCAAGGCTGTAGGACGCGGTCCAGAGCCCGACCGCCCGCCCCCGTTCCTCCGGGCGGGTCCGTCCCGAGATCTCCCGAAGGATCGGGATCGAGAGGATGACGTAGACCGGGAGCGCCCAGATGATGAAGATCACCGAGTAGATGTGGACGAAAGCGAAGGCGACCCAGAGGAGCGAATAGATGAGGGGCGCCAGGAGGTAGAGCTCCCGTCGGCCCGACCAGCCCTCGACCACCCGCCCGGTCCAGGGCGAAACGAGAACCCCTCCCATCGCGGCGCCGATGGAGAGGACCGCCACCTGCTCGGTCGGGTTGAGCCCGAGCCCGAAGGGATGCCAGGGGGCGACGACCACGGTGACCCAGAGCGGGAAGAGCGTGTAGACGACGTAGTTCGAGCCCCCGATGATCGCGGTCGCTGCGCTCAGGCCGACGATCGTCTTTCCATCCGAGAAGTGCAGGGCGCGGCGGAG
>JAKBKR010000009.1 GCA_021832495.1 bacterium
GCCGGGCTGCGAGGGTGTAGGCGCCCACGGCTGTGGTGGCGGCGGAGGGGCGGAACCTCGGGTCCTGTGACGCCGGAGCAGCACGGCCGCCACGACCACCACGGCAATGATCACGATCAGAAGGATGAGGAAGATCGTGGTGGGTATCCCCAAGACCGTGCTGGCAGCACTGGAGGCGGCGGGTTGCACCGTCAGGGCGACAGTAGTGGCCTTTTGTTGACCCGAAGCATCCGAGACCTGAACAACCACCGAGAAATTACCGGATTGGGATGGCGTGCAGGTCAGCGCATTCGTGTTCGTTGAAGTGCACCCCTGTGGAAGACCCGTATAACTGTACGTGAAGGGTTGTTCTCCCCCGGTCACGCTCACGGAGATCACCGTGGGGGACCCGACGGAGACCGGATTGACCGAGGCCGAGGCGCTTACCGCAAGTTGGCCATAGGCCAAGACATCGAGGTGCGTCGTGGAGGCCGTTTGCCCGCCACTTTTATCGGAGACCACCACCGAGACCGAGAATTTGCCCCCTTGCGTAGGAGTACATGGGAGAGTCGCCCGGCTGGTCGATGCACAGCCCGTGGGGAGACTAGAGTACACGTAGGTGTATGGGGCGATACCTCCGGAGACACTCACCGAGAAATTGACCGGTTGGTTGAGGTACGTGGTTGAAGGCGCCACCGTAAACGAAGAGATTACGAGCCCGCCGACGTCCGGGGTGACCACGATCGAGGCGGCCGATGAGGTCCAGTGCCCTGCGGAGTCGGTGACCTTCACTCCTACGGTGAAGTTCCCCGCTGCGGTGGGAGTACAGGCGAACCCGTCCGAGTCGACCGATGAGCAACCGCTCGGCAATCCGGAGTAGAGGAAGGTGTACGGAGCGGTGCCCCCCGTAACCCCGACCGAGAAGTTCACCGAGGCACCCAAGACGATGTTGGCGGGAGTGGCGGCGAAGAAACTGATGACCGGGGAGCCTGGCGCATTGACGACCGAGAGCGAGGCGGATTGGCTCGAGGTCTGACCCGCCGGGTCGGAGACCCGCACGGATATCGTGAAGCTACCCGTGGTCACGGGTGTACACGAGAAGGATGCGCTATCGATGGTCGAGCAACCCGCTGGAAGTCCCGTGTAAGCGTACGTGTACGGGGTGACTCCTCCCGAGGCCGACACGGACACCACCGCCGACTGCCCGAGCTGGATCGAAGCTGGTGATACCGTGAAGGAAGATAGCACCAGGGTAGGGGGGGCATTGACCGTGAGCTGGGTCGAGGCGGTCGCCGACATCGCCTTTGCGTCCGTGACATTGACATTGATCGTGAAGGTCCCGGTCCCGGAGGGGGTACAGGACAGCGAAGCCACGTCCGCGGACGCGCAGCCTGTCGGGAGCCCAGAGTACGTATACGTGTAGGGCTGTGTTCCGCCCACCACGGTGACATTGAGGAAGGTCGAACTCCCCTGCGTGATGGTAGATGGACCTGCGGTAAAGGAGGTGATCGCCGGGCCCGGCGGACTGGCTACCGTAAGGGGGGTCGATTGCGTAGCGGTCTTGGCCACAGCGTCGGTGACGATCACGGAGATCGAGTAAGCTCCCGTTGCCGTAGGTGTGCATGTGAACGAGGACGCGTTCGTTGTAGTGCATCCCGCGGGCAGGCCGGTGTAGGCGTAGCTCAGGGGAGGGGTCCCTCCTGAAGCCGTCACAGCGATGTTCACAGAACTTCCCAGGGTGACCGGGTTGGGGGTGGCGGTGAAGGAAGTGATGGTGGGTCCCACAATTGCCGGTGTAACGGTCACGTTAGTGCTCGCAGTTGTCGAGTGGCTTGCCGAGTCGGTCACGGTCACGCTGACCTTGTAGGTTCCCGCTGAGGTTGGCGTGCAGCTGAAGCTTTGAGCGGTCCCCGCACAACCGGGGGGCAATCCGGTGTAGACGAAGGAGTACGGGGCAGTGCCGCCAGAAGCCGAGGTTGAGAGGGTGGTCGAGTTACCCAGGGTGACCGACGCAGGATTGGCCGTCAAGGAGGCGGTGAGGGGGCTTGTACCGCTCCCAACAGTGAAGGAATAAGAGGTGACGTTCTCCTTCTGCTGGTCTGTGACAGTATTGCTATGGGGGGCCCAATCGTTGGCGTAGGCACTCCCGGGGACGGCATTGACGTCCTTCACGTAAAATTGATAGGTTCCGTTCGCCGGCGGCTTGAACGCCACCTCGAGCGAATAGGTCGTGCCTGCGCTCCAGGCTCCCGTGTGGGCTTGGATCGCCGGATAGCCCGTGGTGATCGGACAGAGGGAATAACAGCCTACGGTCGTGTTCCCGGCCAGCACCACTTTCGCTCCACCCGGGAAGGTGGTCGAGACCACCGAAAGGGCCGAGGCCGGTGGATTTGACGGGAAGTCCACAGTGACGTTGTCCCAACCAGCAGCGGCGCCAGAGTCGGTCGCATTGATGTAGATGTGCTCTACACCACCCGCCGAGATGGAAGCGGGATTGCTGACCGTGAAGGAAGGCACCGCCTTGCCTGGTTCCGTCGGAAGAACACAGGGGGCAGCGCTGTTGGCGGCGTTCTGAGAGTTCGAATATTCCGGCTGGATGAAGAAGGGCTGGGGCCCCATCAGGATGTTCGGCATATCGTCGTAGTGGGGGGTGGGCGGGAAGACCCACGAGCACAAGTCACCGATCTCGGCGCCGACATCGTTCGGGTTCGAGCCACCGGTCACCGTCCACCCGGAAGAGGGTTCCGGGTCAGTGATGCTCTCCATGAATTCGTGCGAGGAGATGCTGACCTCCCAATCCGCGAACTCATCCCCGTTGGGTCCGTAGGGGAAGGTGTTGTCCTGGTAACCGGAACAGTACGCTAGGAGCGTCCCATCGTCGGGCATTTCCGCGTAAATGATCGTATTTGCACCCGAGGTGAATGAGTTGTGGTACGCACAGTACGCACTGTAGGGGGAAGGAGCATTCGCTGAACAGCCACTGGACTGGCCGGGGCTGTTGAAGCACTGGATGATGTTGAGGGGGGTGTAAACGAAGTACTCCACGTTCGAGCCGGTGGGAAGAGAGTACTTCGTCACATCGGAGGCAACCTCGCTCTGCACGTCTGCATCGGAGAGAGGGGTGGTAACCGAATTGCATCCGGACCCACACGGGAAGGCCGTAGAGTCATGGATGACCCCTTTGAGGGTGATGGACATGCCGGGGGCACCGGACCCATCGGTGTACTGCTGGGCGACACTCATCCAGGCAGAGTTCGTTGCATTGATGAAGAACCCTTCCATGATCTTCTCATAGAGGGCGTCACTCGGATTGATCGAGTACGTGTCGTTGTTGTCGTAATGATATCCCGATGGTTCCCAGAAGATGATGTAAATCTCCGGGTTGTGCATGACGGGACCGCCCGAACTGGTGAGCGGCCCGCACGGTGTACCATAGGATGAGAAACAGCCCGAGGTATTCCAAGTTCCCGCAGAGGGGTTCGCGCCATTCCCCGCACCGTGTCGGTTCATGGGGAGGTAGTGGGCATGGGACCCCGGGATGGTGTACCGATTGTTGAAGGCCGAACCCGTGGTGACGGCGGCATGGGCGGTGGGCGCGCTTGACATCACCGTAAGGGAGACAACACTGAACCAAGGAGCGGCGATGAGAAGGGCAAGGACGACGATCCCTAAGGCCAGCTTCTCCAAGTGCGAATCCGTGCGAAGATCGTTCAATACTCGGCGCTCTCCCATTGGTTCGTGTTCTCGGGTAGGCATGGGTGGCCTTTGTCTCGACGTAGCACGAATATAAAGCCGTTTGCCATGCTAATATCGCCTGCCCGGAAGTCCGACATCTACCACCCGTTCGCTCTCGGAAGAAGCATTTACCACGACTTTAGCGAATGTGAGAAATACTCGATTGCCGTCCGCCTCGGTCGGTCTGGAGGACGCAAGGATGTCGATCGTGTTGGATGGTCATTCCCTGAAGATCGAAGATGTAGTGAACATTGCCCGCCATGGGGCGAAGATAGAGGTCGGCGAGCCGGCACGGAAGCGGATCGAAAAGTGCCGGGGTCTACTTGAGCAGAAGATCCGGGACCGGGAGGTCCTGTATGGGGTGAACACAGGTATCGGTGAACTTTCCGAAGTGGTACTTACCCCGGAACAGGCGCAGAAGTTCCAACGGTACCTCATTTACTCCCATGCCGCTGGCTGTGGCGACCCGATCGCGGAAGAGGATGCACGGGCGTCCATCCTTTCTCGGGTCAATACGCATTGTTGGGGGCATTCGGGTATCCGGCTCGAAGTGGTCGAAACTCTGGTCCAGATGTTGAACCGAGGGGTCACCCCGGTGATGTCGCAAAAGGGTTCTGTGGGGGCCTGCGGCGATCTTGCCCCCATGGCCGAGATGGCGCTCGTTCCCATGGGAGAGGGCGAGGCATTCTTCCAAGGCAAGCGGCTGCCAGGAGCCGAGGCGCTCCGGGAGGCGGGGATCTCACCGATCGTGTATCGGGAACGGGACGGACTTGCCACGATCAATGGTTCGAACGTCATCACGGGCATGGGGTGTCTTGAGGTTTTCGACGCCGACCGGTGGCTCAAGACGCAGGAGGTGGCCCTTGGCATGACGTTGGAGGCGCTCAACGCGAACATGAGAGCCTATGACCCACGGATCCACGCCGTCCGGGGCTATCCTGGGGCCATGGCGAGCGCCGAGAACCTACGTCGGATCACGAAGGGTTCTCGGCTGCTCGAGCGCCCCGGGAAGAAGGTGCAGGATGCCTATTCGCTCCGGTCTAGCCCACAGGTCGTCGGGTCCGCCAAGGATGCGCTTGCCTGGGCCCGTTACATGCTCGAGATCGAACTCAACCATGCGGCAGACAACCCGACCTTCTTCCCCGACGAGGGGGAAGCCATCGCCGGAGCCAACTTCCAAGGAACGCCGATGGCCTTCGCCCTGGAGCTGCTCGGCATCGCCGTAACGACCGTGGGGGTACTTTCGGAGCGCCGGGTGAACCGCCTGATGAATCCCCATCTTTCGGCAGGGCTTCCCGCGTTCCTGACATCGGGGGCCGGGATGTTTTCGGGGCTCATGCTCATCCAGTACACCGCCGGTTCCCTGGTGGCCGAGAACCGGGTGCTGGCCCATCCGGCGGCCACGGGATCCATACCGGCGGCGGCCGATCAGGAGGATTTTGTCTCCATGGGGATGACGACGGCGGTTAAGACCCGCCGGATCCTGGAGAACTCCTGGTCCATCCTCGCCGTAGAACTCCTCTCGGCGGGGCAGGCCCTGGAATTCCGCGGTCCGGGTGACGCCTCTCCGGGGACCCGGGCTGCTTTCGAGGTCATCCGGCAACACGTACGCAAGGTGGAGGAAGACCGCCCGCTCTATCCGGACCTCAACAAGCTGACCGCGCTGGGCAAGTCCGGGGAGATACTCGCCGCCGTGGAGAAGGTGGTGGGGCCGCTGAAGTGACCCCCATGGTGTCCGAGGGAAGGAGCTCGCGGCTTTCGGTCAAGGAGCCCGGGCCGCCGTAAGGGTATGCCCCCCTTGCATCAGCAATTCCTTTCGCCGACCGGCAAACAATTCCCATTCGACCAATCGCTCCAACGCATCTTGGCGACCGTGCGTGACGTCTGCCACAAGCTCAGGTGATCCTCCGGTCATGGGGGCGGCCACCATCTGATCTTCTATAGAGAGACCGGCATCGGATATCCAGTCCCTTATCTCCTGGGGATCGAGGAACTGGAAGGTGTCTTCCTCGCGATATCGTGAAGCGGGTGGGATCACCTTGGAGAATCCTTGGCGAAGGAGGGACGGGAGGAGCGACGCCGGTGGTTGAGAGACCATCCTTCGCCAATCCCTTGGGGTGCAGCCCCTCGTGAAACTGGGCATCTCCAGGATCGGACTTGCCGTCTCCACAACAAGAACTCCACGACGCCCCAGTGACCGTACAAGTTCATCGAACACCTGCGGGGCGCGACTCCCAGCGAATCCCAGGACATTGCCGAGGGCCACGGTACAGGCCGAGATCTCGGTGGTCAGGGGGAGCATTCCCGCATCCGCCACCACTTCTCCGACCCGGCAACGAGGATCGAACGGCTTCTTCGCCCGTCGCTGGTGGCCCTCGCGCAACATGGCGATGGAAGCATCGAGGAGGACCAATCGGTCCGACCGCTGGGACAGGATCGGGGTGAAACGCCCTGGGCCCGGGCCTACTTCAAGTGTGAGCGGAGATCGGCGTCCGGACCTCCGGAGTGTGGTGGACAAAAAGGATTCCCGTACACGCCGGAGGAGATCGCGCTGGGGGGTGCCTTCGTAGCGGAACCACTCCCGGCGGGCCCTGTACCGGTCCGCGGAAAGGAAGCGCTCCGGGACGGTGGATCGGGAAGGCAAGGGAGGTGTAGACATCGTGGGTTCGACAATGGATACGGAAAAACGTGCGCTTAAAGGCTGTGAGCGGGAAGTCCCTCCCCTTCAATGGGCGAGGGATTGAAGTCCCACCGCGGTCAAGGATGAATGTGCGGCTTTCCTTGGAAGCAGGTCCCGGTTGTCTCGTCCCGGTCGATGAAGCGACCACCTTGACTAACGGGCTTTCCCGCCGCAAGTATGCGCGGGAGGCACTTAGGCCCAACCCGAGGGAGGATGTCACTCTCAAATACCCGTCCCTCCTAGGCCCCAGCTTGCGGGAGGCATACTGATTTGCTGGTCGTCGGAGGAAGCGCATCGACCTCACTGGCTGAGAGCATCTCGCGTGAACTGGGCAACTCGCCATTCACCCTCCCCTTCAAGAAGCGGTTCCCGGACGGTGAGCTTTACGTTCGCATCGGTGGGCGGTTCGAAGGGGAGGATGTGATCCTCGTCCAGTCCACCCGCCGCGACGAAGACATCCTCGAGCTCTTCCTCTTGGAGGACGCGATCCGGGAGGGGGGGGCCCGGAGCCTGACCTTGGTCATACCCTACTTCGGGTACTCCCGGCAGGACCGCCGCTTCTTTCCCGGTGAGGCCGTTTCTGCCCGGGCCATGGCCCGCCGGCTCGAGGTCGATGCCGACGCGGTCATCACGGTAGATCTCCACAGCCCCTTCAACCGGGAGATTTTTTCCAAGCCCATGCGGGAGGTGAGCGGCGTCCCGGCGATCGCCCGGCTCCTCCGGCGCCGCCCGGTCGACCTCCTAGTATCTCCCGACAAGGGCGCGGTAGAGCGCGGCCAGAAGATGGCGGACCTCCTGCACAAGCCGTGCATCTCCCTCCAGAAGAAGCGCATCGACAGCGAGCACGTCGAGATAACTCTCCCTGAAGACGCCCCCGACCTCCACGGCAAGCACGTGGCGATCCTGGATGACGTGATATCGACGGGCGGTACGATAGTGGAGAGCGCCCAAGTGCTTCGCCGAATGGGCGCCGAGAAGGTGATCGCCGCCTGCACCCATGGCCTGTTCCTCAAAGATGCCTTTGAGCGCATCAAAGGAGTGGCCACCGAGATCCTGTCGACGGACACCCTGGACAATGCTGCGGAGCGCGGGTCGGTGGCTCCGGACATCTCCGCGATCCTGAGGGAAAGGCTTGCGAGCGAGCATGGCGGCACCGGACGCAAATAACTTAGAGCTCGAGCTGCACCAGCTCATTCTTCGCCATGCGCAATTGAGGGAAGACCTCGAACGCCAGCTTGTCCACGTGAAGGAGGTGGAGGAGCGTTTCCTCGCCTTGCGTCCCGACCCAGTGACAGATGAGCTTACCCGGGGAGAGCTTCGTCGGCGAATGGTCCTGGCGAAACCTTGGCGCGATGAACTCAACGTGACCTACCGGGCGATCCTGGCTACAGCTGCGGAGCTTGACCGGATCACCAACCGGGTGCACCAGATCCAAGGTCTCATCGCCAGCCGGTACGCACGCCGCTAAGGGGAGGAGGAAATTGTCAGAGCGGAGGCGGGAGGCCGCCCGGGGGTACGCCGGAGACCTTCGGGAACCGCTGACCCTGCTCTCTCATGCCCTACGACGCAAGGGAGAAGCCGTGCCCCCGGATTGGGCGGAAGACTCCGAAGTGAGCCTCCGGGCAGGGCACATGGATGCGCGGCTTTCGACTTTGGACGGGAAGGTGACTGCCATGCTCATCAACACGGTGCGAGGTCACCGGTGCTTTTCCCACTTGTTCCTTGCAACGTCGGGATCTGCGGCGGAGGACGGCGAGCCGCTTGTGCGAGAATTGGTCAGCTCGCCTCCCCCGGGCATCCGTCGATTTGACGTCACCTTTTCCGCCGTCGACCGAGATGCCGAAGTACGACTGCAAGCATTGTTCCCGACTTGGGGCCTACCGTTCCGGTCCTTCGAACGAGAGCGCATGGTACTCCGTTTGGACTCCAGTTCCCCCCCCGAGCAACCTCCTCTCCCTCCCGGCCTCCGGTTCGTCCATGCGTCCCGTTTCCCTGCGGGGATCCTGGCCTCGGTGGATTTCCGCGCTTTTGAAGCGAGCCCGGACCGCGGGCTCGTAGCGGAGAACATTACTGAGGATGAACGGATCCTTTCTGAACTGGTAGGTGGGTCCCTCGGCGTCTTCGTACCGGATGGCTCTCCGGGCGTAATCAGAGAGAGCGGAGGAGGGGAGGAACTCATCGGGTTCGTGCTCTCCGTCGAACTGGCCCCTGGCCGGGCATTGATCGCCGATGTGGCGCTCCTACCGGAGTTCCGGGGCCAGCGGGTGAGCATCGCCCTGCTACATCGAGCACTTCGGGGGCTGCTTGCCCGGGGCATCCGGGAGGTGACACTCTGGGTGACCACGGCCAACCTTCCCGCACGGGCATTGTACTCCCGGGCCGGTTTCGTTTCGACCCTGCACGAGCCCATTTACATATGGGAGGTCTCGCCCGGGGTGGACTCCAGTCGATGACCTCCCGTCGGGGTCGGCGGCCCCTGGTCATCGTCGGGACGGGGATCGCCGGGCTCTTCGTGGCCCTGCGGGCTCAAGAATCGGGGATCACCCCGCTCCTCATTACAAAGTCATCGCTCAAGGAATCGAACACTCTCTATGCCCAGGGAGGGATCGCTGCGGCGATCGGTCCTAAGGACTCCGTCCAGCTTCACTTCCGGGATACCGTCCATGCCGGAGCGGGGCTCGTGGACCGCCGAGCGGCTTGGGTGCTCGCACGGGAGGCCCCGTACCGGATCGCGGACCTCGTCCGCCTCGGGGTCCCCTTTGACACCGTGGAAGGAGAGATCACACTGGGCCGGGAGGCGGCTCATTCCCTCCCTCGTGTGCTCCACGCCGGTGGCGATGCGACCGGACGTCAGATCGAGGAAACTTTGCAACGGAAGGTCCGCGAACGGTCCATCGAGGTGTGGGAAGGCTTCACGCTGCGCGCTCTGCTGACGACGAGGGGGCGGGTCTGTGGGGTCCAGGGAAGGGGTCCCCGGGGGGAGCTATCGCTCGAGGCGGACCAAGTGGTGCTCGCCACCGGCGGAGGCGGGCGACTTTTCCAGGAATCCTCCAACCCATCCGTCGCCACCGGTGAGGGGGTCGCCATGGCCCTGACCGCCGGTGCGTCCGTGCGGGACATGGAGTTCATGCAGTTCCACCCTACGGTCTACTATGGGCAGGGTAAGCCCCGTTTCCTACTGACCGAGGCTCTGCGGGGTGAGGGAGCGCTCCTGCGCGACTCCCGGGGGGAAGCGTTCCTCAAGTCCTATCACCCCCTGGCGGAACTCGCACCGCGCGACATCGTTGCCCGGGCCATTGTCACGCATATGGCAAAACTTGGAGACCCTGTGGTGTACCTCGATGCCACGGCCATCCCCGCCGAAAAGCTGCGCGTCCGGTTCCCCACGGTCTTCAAGTTCCTCGATAGCGTCGGTTTGCGGCTCGACCGCGATCTCATCCCAGTGACGCCCGTGGCCCACTACATGGTGGGCGGGATCACCACTGATCTGGACGGACGGACCTCGCTTCCCGGATTGTACGCATGCGGAGAAGTGGCGTCGACCGGGATCCATGGCGCCAACCGGCTGGCGAGCAACTCCCTGATGGAAGGGTTGGTATTTGGTGAGCGTCTGGTCCGTGCCCTTTCTCGACCGGGTCCTTGGAAACGAGTGGATGGGTCCATTCCGACCTATCCTGTCCGCCTTAGAGCGCAATCTTCGAGACACACGGCCGTTGACCGGAACCCCTTGTCCCCGGAAAAGATTGGTGCGTTGCTTTGGAAGAACGTCGGGATCGTCCGGGACCGTAAGCCCCTCGCGGAAGCGGTCCGACTGTTCCGAAGCGAATGGGAGCGGTTGCGGAGAGAGCGAAACGCTGGGATGGCCACCCCGGCGGAGAACCAGGCGCTGACGGCGCTCCTGATGGCCTTGGGCGCCTTGACCCGGGAAGAGAGCCGGGGTGGTCATTTTCGAAAGGACTTCCCGTTCCGACGCGGAGACTGGCGGGTCCACATCGAGTTCCGCCCACAAAGTTGATTATGTCGCCTCGCCTTTCGCCATCAGGACCGTACCATGGAAGTCAAGGAGCCCCAGGTCCCTACCTCCTTCGAGGAGGTGCGGGAAGAGCTTCGCCGCCTCGCCGAAAAGGTCGAAACCCTCTCAGCCCGCGTCCGCAAGATCGAGGAGGCCCTGGTCGCCATGAACGACGATCGGTCCCAACCGGTGCGTCGGGAGAACCCCCACGACCGTCGGGCGGTCACGGAGAGGGTCCGGTTTGATTGGCAGGACTAAGCCGTCCCTGTTCCTCTCGCCGCAGAAGCCTTCCGGGATGGGCAAGCCCTCTTATTCTCCGCAATGCTTGGCTTGGGCGTGAGACTCCAGCACACGGGTATCCTAGTCTTACTCCTGCTCGGATCCCTCGCCGGAGCCGGGTACTGGGGCCACTGGACTCCATCCCCTCTTCCGGCATCTCACCTTGAAAGCAGCCGGTTCAACTCGCGGGCCGTGGCTCCCATCGTAACGTCGCACGCGGCTCCATCCCTTCCGTTGACGAAGGCCATCAACATATCGGTGGGCACCGCCCCTTGGGGTATGGCCCTCAATGTGAGCGGTACCAACTTGAGCAATGACCAGATCTTCGTAACGAACTCGGGTTCGAACAGTGTGAGCGTGATTTCGGGGTCCACGAACCGAGTCTCGAACAATCTCAGTCTCGGGAGTTGGTGCGGAACGGGTCCTGTCCCTACGGCCATCGCGTTCGACCCCGCCAATGGATACCTCTACATCGCAGACAACCACTCGGGTACTGCCGGAAAGTATTGTGTCGGCGTCTTCTCCGCCGCTACGGGCTCCAAGGTCAGCGTCGTGACGACTCCCGGGCGGGTGTCGGCCCTTCTGTACAATCCCGACAACAAGGAGATCTATGCGGCGGACGCCTTGGGCCAAGTGGATGTGATCTCGGGCACCTCCTTGGTCACATCCTTGGTCGTTGGTTCACTTCCCGCAGGCCTCGCCTTCAATGCTTACAATCGTTACGTTTACGTGACGAACAGCGGCTCGAATAACCTAACCCTTATCGATAACGTGTCGGTGGTGGCCAACGTTTCGGGGTTCACGGACCCCACGGGCATTGCCTTTGATTCGGGCACGGGCGCCCTCTATGTCTCGGACACGAACGCGAACAACTCCACGGTGGTTTCGAGCAAAACCGTCCTCGGCAATGTCTCGGTCGGGGCCTATCCGCAAGGAGCCGCCTACGATGGGATCGACGCCGCTATCTTCGTCGCGGATTCGGGGTCGGGCGCGGTCACGGAAATCCATAGCCAGTCCGTCACCGGGACCTACCCGGTGGGACTCCGGCCTTGGGCAGTGGCGTACGACGGTCTCAATGATTACGTCTACGTGACGAACGAGGGATCGGGGAACGTCAGCGCACTGTATGTTCCGAACCCGACGGTGACATCCTTCAGCGCCCAACCCGCCGCCATCGACCAGGGTATGACTACCCGTTTCTCCGCGGTGGTCTCGGGGGGCACGCCTCCTTACAATTACTCCTATGGGGGGGTGCTTCCACCAGGGTGCAATTTTCCAAATGCTCCCACTTTCCAATGTACCCCCACGGGACCGGGCAACTACAATGTGTCCGTCATAGTCTCTGACGCCAACGGGATCACGGCATCGCGGACGACGGCTCTGAACATCGCACCCTCGCCCCACATCACCTCCTTCTCTCTTGTGCCTTCCCAGGTGACCCTCGGCAACTCGACCTTCGCCAATGTGACCGTCCAGGGGGGGACGGCACCCTTGTCGTTCCTCTATGCACCGGTGCCTCCCGGGTGCTCCTCGCAGAACAGTTCTCGATGGACCTGCCTTCCGAACACCACCGGAGCATTCACCATCCGGGTCACGGTGACCGATGCGTTCGGGGAAACCAATCAGACTCAGGCGCTCCTCACGGTGAATCCCCCTCCATCGAACCTCACCTTCTCGGCCGGGCCCTCGGAACTGACCCTTGGCAACTCCACCAATCTGTCCGTCCAAATGAAAGGAGGGACGGCCCCCTTCACCTACCGGTATGTGGGACTCCCGATGGGGTGCGCATCTGCGGACACCCCGACCCTGTCCTGTTCTCCAACCGTGACGGGTTATTTTCCCGTGAAGGTCTTCGTGACGGATTCCGACGGGAACACGCTCAACCGGTCCGCCGGGATCCTGGTGAACCCTAAGCCAACGGTTCAAAGCTTCGTCGCCTTGCCCTCCGTCTTTACTTTGGGGAACCAGACCAAGCTCCATGTGACCGTTTCGGGCGGGACGGCCCCGATGGGCTACGCCTACACTGGACTTCCCCCGGGGTGCGCTACGGGAAGCACGGCAAACCTGACCTGCACGCCTTCCCAGTCCGGGACCTATAGGGTACAGGTCACCGCGCACGACGCAGACGGGTATCCGGCCCAGCAATCGCTTACCCTCGTCGTGAACCCGGTGCCGAGCGTTACGTATTTCAACATCACTCCGCCCGTCATCGCCGTGGGAAAAACAACATATCTCAACGCATCGGTGTCGTACGGAACGGCGCCGTATTCGTACGCTTATGCGGGTCTGCCGCCGGGATGCTCTTCCCAAAGCGTGGCGGCCCTCGCCTGCACTCCGACCGCCCCCGGGAGCTACACCATCAATGTCACCGTAATCGACGCGGACGGGGTCATTGCGAGCTCCTTCGGCGATCTGTCCGTCCTGGCCCCTCAGGGTCTGACCGTCGTGACCTTCACTGCGGTCCCCGAGGCGTTCGCGCTCGGGAACTCCACCGTCTTCTCCGTTCAAGCAGCAGGGGGCACCCCACCGTACGCGTTCTCCTATTCGGGGCTCCCACCCGGCTGCGCTTCGTCCAATGCTTCCAATCTGCGTTGCACACCGACTTCTCCCGGCAACTACTCGGTGGTCGTCTCGGTCACAGACGCAAGCGGAACCTCCGTGAACCGTACGACGATGCTCGAGGTCACGGGCACGATCCGACCCTTGTCGGTCATGCTCTCGTCTTCATCGGTGAATGGGGTGGTGGGTTCGCGCATCACACTCTCGGTCCAAGTCACCGGAGGGGTCGGCCCCTTCCTCTACCGATGGTCCCTGAACGGGACGAACGGTAGCTGGGGAGGGCCTTCCCGCACGGTGTACCTGGCGGGCGCGGGGACCTATGTGTACGAGGTGTGGGTCACCGACGGGAACGGGGTCATTGCGGGTTCCAACGGTGTGGTCGTGACGGTTACTTCCGTGACCCTGGGCAAGGGGGGAACCAATAGCATCTGGAGCGAGAGCCTCCTTGGGTTACCGGTGGCCGCTTGGCTCGGTGTGATCGCCGTCGGGTTGGCCTTGGTGATCGTCCTTTTGTTCCGTCGGATGTCGGCCCGGAGCCGCGCCGCAGCGGAAGTTGCGGAAGCGGAAACATTGCCCATCAAATCCCCCAAAGGGTACTACGACGACTTTGCCACCCCGCCCACTGAGCCGAAGGGAACGTCGAAGAGCCCGTTCGGCACCTTCGAACCCCCCTCTCGTCCCATTCCTGTGGCCTCAGGCGAGGAGAAACCGGCGATCTACCGCCCCTTCGCCCTCAAGATCACCCCCGACGGGATCGAGGTCAATGAGGTGAAGCAATCCACCCCTAAGAACGAGGAACCCGGTTCTGTTGCACCTCTTCCTCCCACCACGAGCGAGCCGACCAAGACCGAGGCCGAGGTCAAGATCCCGACCCGGGAGGACGCGTACGGTGTGTTCTTGGCCCTGGCGAAGCGGCCACGAACGCTAGGTGGCATACGGAAGGATGTGCCGTTGGCTAAGCCCGAGCTTGTGGCCCTCTTGGATACACTCGTCCAGGCTGGTCTCGTGGCGCGGACCAAGACCGAAAAGCGAGGCACTGTCTATGCCCTCACACCCGTGGGCCGGAACCTCGGGCACCAGTTCATCTCGGCCACTCCGAAGAAATCGCGCACGGTCAAGGCCCCCTCCCCAAAGGCCTCCCCGGTCAGCGCCAAAGAGCC
This sequence comes from bacterium, assembly GCA_021832495.1. GTDB lineage: Archaea > Thermoplasmatota > Thermoplasmata > Lutacidiplasmatales > UBA184 > JAJYEA01. The sequence continues at coordinate 14,405 of JAKBKR010000009.1, forward strand.
CCCTACGTCTGTAAGTGCCCGAAAGGAAGCACCGGAGTCCAAGGTCGTGCTCGAACGTAGGATCGGCGAGGCACGGACAAAGGAGGATCCGTTCGACGGGAAGGTCCGGCCGGAGGACATCAACCCGAACGTGCAACGCCTTGACCCGCGTCTCCTCCAACCGTTGGAGATGCGGGTCGTGGCCGACACGGTGACAGAGACCCCGGCCCCTCCCGCTCCTTCCCCGGAAGCTGCGGCTAAACCGGCGAAGAAGGAGCGCAAGCCGCGCAAGAAGCCCAGCAAGTACGGGGTCGAGCGGGCCAAACGTCCCCCCGACAGTCAGGGTTAATTCCTCCGGGGTATTGGCCTGTCGTGCAATCCAACGCCACCAGGCCGGGAGATTCCGTTGTACCTCTCGCATTACCGGCTTCCCATCGGCCCGGCGTCTTGCCGCGACGCCTCCTTGTCCCGGGGGAAAATGTACTCTTCGAGACCCGGCCTTCCTTCCTCGGATACTCTTGGATCCGCCTTCTCCTCTACGGGTTCTTCATCGTGATCCTAGGAGGGTCAGCCGCAGTGTACCCGGTGAGCCTCCTCAGTCCGTGGTGGTGGTTCTTCTTCCTCTTGTTCGTCGCGCTCGCCGGCCACCGCATCTATGTCTGGACACAGAGCGCGTATGCGCTCACCGACCGGAGGATCCTTTCTACGGCGGGGCTTATCACGAATAGTCTTCGTCAGGCATCCCTGCTCGATATCGAGGACGTGAAGGTGGGTCTTGGGGTCTGGAGGAACATCACCTTCCGGGTGCGACAGCAGAGACCCGGCTGGGGGGGAGTACCTCCCCGCATCGCGGTCGTCTCGCACGCGTGGCTCGATGTGCCAGATCCGGTGGATACGGCGAACTACTGTTCCCAGGCACTTCCGTACCTGGTCCCGAAACTGAGCCAGTCGCTGGCAGTGGAACAGGAAAAGCAGGTGGCGGCCCTCCAGGTAGCCCAACGCCTGGCCCGGATGATCTACTGCCCATACTGCGGGACCGGCGTCGACGTGACCACCCTGACACCGGAGAAGCACGATTGTCCGGCGTGCGGGGCTCCCTTGACCCTTCCGAACCCCGTCGTCGCACCCGTGGGAGCGATCCCGCCGCCCCCCCCACCCCCTCCACCACCGCCGCTTCCCCAGTAGGAAGGGCCGTCGCATCCCCGGTCGGGGGTCGTCCCTAGCGTTCCCGCCACTGGGACTTCTTCCAGGCGACCAGGAAGAGGATGGCGGCCGACAGGAGCAGCACGCTGCCATCGAGAAGTGCCTGCCCTAGGGTCAACGGGGTGGGGGATATCCCCATGGCTCCCTGGACAAGGTTCGCCGCCCAGGTGGTCGGTGAAAGGTACGCAAAGGGGCGCACTTCGGGGGGCAGATGCGAAATGGGATAGTAGACGGGGGGAACGACCGTTAGGAAGATCGATATGATCGGGGCGATCATGAATGTCTCCCGCACGTCGGCAAGGTACGTCGCGAGCGTGAAGCCGAGGGCGCTTGCAAAGATCCACAGGAGGATGAGCGTCGCAAGGACAATGAGTCCGCCGAGGAAGATGTAGTGGGCGTAGAACATCGAGAGAAGGATGAAGACGCACATGCCGGGGATGGAGAAGACGAACTCGCTCAGGGCCATTCCCGTGACGTAAGTTCCGGCCTTCACCGGGGACGCCACCACCATCTCTTGGAACTTGAGGTCGGCTTTGTAGTGGGTCATGTCCCCTTGAAGGGAGGTCCCGATGCTTAGGATTGTGAGCACCAGGCCCCCGGAGATCCCGTAGCCGATGAGGCCCGGGCCCCCGAGGATGAAGATGAGGAAGAGGAAGGAGAATGGACTCGTCAGCGTGTTGACGAGGAACAGCGGCTGCCGTCGTAGGGGAAGGAAGCCGTTCGCTGCGATGATCGACAGTACACTGGCGAGCTTACGCTCCTTCATCGTCCCCCTCCTCATCCCGCGAGATATCCTTGCCCACGATCTGAAGGAAGATGTCCTCGAGGCTGACCGGGGCCACGGAGAGCCTCGCCCCCCGTTCGAGCGCCATCCGGGAGATCTCCCGCGCGTCCTTCTCTCCAGTGAAGAGCATCCATCGGTCCTCGAGCCACGTGGGTTCGCCGTACCCTTCGAGCTCGCTTTGGGTGAACCCGCCCGAAACGACGACGCGATAGGGGTGCTGCACCTTCTGTGCTATCTCCTCCCGTGAACCTTCTGCCAGAAGCGTCCCCCGCTCGAGGATGGCGATGCGGGTCGAGAGCGCTTCGGCCTCGTCGAGGTAATGGGTCGTGAGGAAGATCGTGCGCTGGGCGTGGGCGGCCTTCCGGATGGCCTCCCAGACCGATCGTCGGGCCACTGGGTCGAGGCCGGTGGTCGGCTCGTCCAGGAACAGCATCTCCGCATCCGACGCCATCACCATCGCCACCATGGCGCGCCGTCGCAACCCCCCGGACAACCGACTCACCAACGTGTCCGCGTACTCGAGCAACCCCAGTTCCGACAGGGCTTGCTCGGCCCGGGTGTGGGCATCCTCGCGGGTATGGCCCCGGAGCGTGAGGAAGTAGTAGATGAGCTCGCGGGGGTTCATCCAGTAGAATGGGCGGGATTCTTGAGGGATCACTGCGATGCGCTCCCGCACGAGGTTGGTCTCCTTCACCACATCGTGACCGAAGATATCCATCTTCCC
>JAKBKR010000010.1 GCA_021832495.1 bacterium
AAACTGATGTGTTCCATTCGAGCGATGCAGGGGAGCAACTGGAAATGCAGTAATCCTCCGCATACTGGACGACCGTGGCTCCCTGGAAGGAAAGAGCCTCGGACGTCGGCGAGAGGTTCGTCTGACCCCATATGCCGACCCCTTCCAAGCCGAACTCCCCGTAGGCGGTCCCTCCGAGCGCCGGTGTGGAGAACGGTTGGGAGGTATTCTCGATGTACGCCCAGGTCGCCGGGGGTGCGGTGGAATGCGGCACGGCTAAAGCGGGTGAGGGGACCACCAGCATGACCCCTGCCCCGGCCCCTATCGTGGAGAGGAGCAACGCTACGACTCCCAGAACCTTACCGGGTGCTCGGGACCGGTTCATGAAAGGCAACTATGGGCGGAGGCCCAAATAAGGGCTTGTCCACTTCGGGAGCACCGTTCGTGGACGGTACGGCATCCGAGGGACGGCGACCTATGACTCCCGCCGAGGCCCGTTTCCTGCTGGCCAGCCTTTCATATCCGGCCGGACCCGAAGTGCCTCGAAGGATACAATCGGGCCTTTCTCGCTCCACCTACCACGCGATCCGCACCCGGGTCGAACGTCAAGGATGGCTCCAAGAGTGCTTTGTGCCGGATCCGGCCGCCCTCGGCTTCAACCGGATGTCGGTCTTGCTCGGCTCGACCTTTGCCGAGCGACGGACGCAAGCGATCGAGGCGGTGGCGCGCGAGCCCCACGTCACGAACCTTTGGCTCCTGCCCCAAGCGGTTTTCGCCGTGGCTTTCCACCGCGACGAAGAGGAGGCGGCTGCGTTCGCCGAACGCAATCGTCGCCCCGAGTGGTACGCGCGAGCGCACCTCGTGCAGGGGGGGACCACACGGGAGGAGGTGCCTATCTACTTCGATTTCGAGGGCGCCTGGAGCCATCTCATCGGGAACGGTTCCCTCGTAGCCTACCCGGTCCCCGTCCCCCGGAGCTCCCTTCATCGACCCCCTTCGACCCGCGAGAGCGCGATCTTAAGGGAGACCGCGCGATTGACCAGTTTTCGCCGAGGGCTCATCGGGCTCCCTCGACGCACCCGACGGGTGATCGAGCAGGAGTGGGTGGGAGTACGGACCTTCCTGCGCCCCTGGAACCTCCCCGAGTTCGAAGGTCGGATGGCGGATCAGATCGTCTTCCTTGTCGGGAGGTCCCGGGGGCGGCCGCTCCCGGAGTTCCTCTCCGCCCTCACCGGTGAGGCCCGGGTCTTTCCCTTCCTTCTGGTCGATGGGGGAGGAACATTTCTGCTCGCCATGATCGGGCAGTCCCGACCGATCCCCTCCTCCGCCTCGGGCCGTCATCGAGGCGTGATGGATGTCTTGGGCGAGTACCTGACCGAGATCGAGACCTTGGCTACGCCCTCGAGCGGGGTGACCCCCCAGCTGGAGCACCGCTACGCGTCCCTGGTGGCGGGGCGCGATCATGCCTGAGGCACCCAGTGGGGATGTCCAATCGGCCCCGGCGCAGATTGGACGTAGTGTCATTATGGCCCGAGGTTTGGAACGGGCATGTTCGAAAAGAAGAGAGCCGTCACGGCGTCCCTCGGCATCGCGGCGATCCTCGCCGTGTTGCTGTCGACGCTGTATCTGGTCGGCGCACCCCCCTTCGCACGAAGTGGGGGGGTCGGTCAGATGGACGTGCTGGTGCACGACGCACCGAACGCGAACGTCTCGAACGTGTGGGTGACCTTCACCTCCGTGAGCGTTCACGCATCGAACGTGTCGGGCTCGGGCTGGACCCAGCTCCACACATCCGCGATGGTGAACCTCGCGAAGATGAACGGAACGCTCATGGCGAAGACCATCGGTCTCCTGACCTTGCCGGCCGGGAGCTACGAGATGATCCGACTGACCATCTCGAACGTCTCGTTTGAGACCGCGGGTGGACTAGAGGCCAATGCCACGGTGATGGGGCCGACCGCGGACTTCCACGGCAACTTTGCTGTGGCGAGCGGGTCGACCGCCTACGTGAGCATCGACATCGACTTGGCCTCGAGCCTGCACGTGATGGTGCTCGCGAACGGCGACGTGATGGCAACGTTCACACCGAACATCGGTGGCGTGTCCATCTCGTAGGGTACCTCTCATCGAGGTCCCCTATGCGGGGATGGGAGCGGCGCACGAGCGCCACTCCCCCAACCCTTTCCATGATACCAGAATGAACGGCCGGGACGGAAGTGACGGGGCTCGGGAACCGATTCCCACAGGTCCGGGTGTATGAGGGGTCGGATACCTTGTCTCTGTGATCGCGGCTCGAACCCTATAAGGGATGGCGACCCCCGAGGTTCCTATCGCCCTCCACTCTATTTCGGAGGATTGGCACCGAGCCTGGGAGAATGACTATCCTTCGAAGATTTCGCCCGAGCTGACCTCGAGCGGGCAGAGACGACCTTATCCAGTGGAACTGCTTCTCCCTTGGAAGGTAGCGGGGTGGAATGTTGGGCACAGACTGGGAGGGATCGACAAGCACGGTTCACCTGCTCGGTCGACGGGAGGTCGCGGAACGCACGCTCGCCTTCGAATTCGAGAAGCCTCGCGGACCAGTTCCGGGCCGGGCAGTCCATGGATGTCACGCTACCGGCCTTGAAGGAAGTGGGTTCGCAAGAGGCCACCCACACGTTTTCCATCGCGAGCGCACCCCACGAAGGAGCCTTGATGGTGGCCACGCGGATGCGAGACAGTTCTTACAAGCGGGCCTTAGGAAGCCTGCCGGTAGGAGGAGAGGTCTTGATCGGACCTCCCCAGGGGCAGCTGGTCCTGCCGGAGGGACCCGAACGGCCTGTGGCAATCCTCGCTGGAGGTATCGGCATCACCCCTTTTCGGAGCATGCTCCTAGATGCCGCCCACCGGGGCCTACCGCATCGAATTGTCCTGTTCTACTCGAACCGCCGCCCGGAGGATGCCCCCTTTCTCGACGAGCTCCAGCAGCTTGAAAGGCGCAACCCACATTTTACCCTCGTCGCCACGATGACGCAGATGGAACGGTCCCTCCACCCGTGGAAGGGGGAACGGGGTCCGATCGACCTCGCAATGTTGCTCCGGCACCGGGACCCGGGGATGGCTCCGGTCTACTACTTGGCGGGCCCTCCGGCCATGGTCTATGCACTGCGTTCGCTGTTGACCGGGAACGATGTGAAGGACGCGGACATCCGGACCGAAGAGTTCTATGGCTACGGTTGACGGGAAGGGGGCTCCCCGAGGGCCCCCCTGAGGGAGGGCAGGGCCGGTTCCCTCGTAACCCTAACACCTTCAGGGAGGGCATCTTGCGCTTATTGGTCTGGAAAAACGCTTTACCTTTTGGACCCGTGCCGAGATCCTGTCGATGATCGCCGTTGTGGGTAGGATTTTTGACCGGGAGGGGGTGACATCCGGGTACGTGCTCTTTGACGATCGGGGACGGGTCGTGGAGCGGGGCAAGGAGGGCACGCTGGGCCTTACCCCGCATCGGGTAGTCCGTGGGGCCGTCCTGCCCCTCATGTGCAACGGGCACACCCACCTCGGGGATGCGATATGGGGACGGGAACCTCCTCACCCGCCTCTGGCCGACGTAGTACGACCTCCGCACGGGCTCAAGCACCGGCTCCTGGCCTCGACCCCCCGGAACGAGAAGGTGGAGGCGATGCGGGAAACCCTGCGCGGGATGGAGGGGGATGGTACGGGGGGAACGCTCGACTTCCGGGAGGAATCCGTGGAAGGCATCGCCGAGCTTGAGGAAGCGGGAAGGGACCTGCCGCTCCACCTCTTTACCCTGGGCCGACCCCGGAACATCCAAGATCCTGAAGAGGTGGGTCGTGTGCTGACGAGAGCGGATGGGCTTGGGCTGAGCGCGTACAAGGACCTCCCCCCGGACGGCCTTGAGCGGGCAGCACATGAGGCGGCCCGCCGGGGAAAGTTCCTGGCGCTCCATGCTTCCGAGGATGAGCGGGAGGCGATCGACCCGATCCTCGCCCTCAAACCATCGCTTCTCGTCCATCTCACGATGGCTTCGGAGCCGGACATGGAACGCGTGCGCGATGCAGGGGTCGCGGTCGCGTTCTGTCCCCGCTCGAATGCGCTCTTCGGTAAGATACCGCCCTTGCATTGGGCCGAGAAGCTCGGGATCCCGTTCCTGTTGGGAACCGACAACGTCATGTTCAATCTCCCCGACCTTTTTCGGGAGATGGAATTCGCCTATGTCGCATCCCGCCTCCATCATGCGGCGGTCAAGCCCGAGACGATCGTCCGGTCGGTCTTCGTGAATCCCTGGGAGTTGATCCGAAAGCCGGAGATGGCCGAGGTCCAGCCGGGTCACCGGGCGCTCGCTCTCAGGATCCCCCTACGGGACCTTCCTTACGAGGTCGTTGCGCGGGCCGCGGTGGGCGACATCATCTCCCCCATCCCGGTGTGAGACCGGGAGCACGAACGATCCGCGGTGAAGGCCCCGGGCGCTCCGGGTTGGATGCGGCGCGACCTTTAAGCGGGCTTTGGGTGTGAACAAGACCATGAGCGAACCACGCAAGGCCAAGGTAGCGATCATCGGAAGCGGACCCGCGGGATTGACGGCCGCGATCTATGCCGGCCGGGCAAACCTCTCCCCGGTCGTGTTCACGGGGGTCCCGGCCGGAGGCCAGTTGATGATCACTTCTGACGTGGACAATTTCCCGGGATTCCCGCAGGGTGTGATGGGCCCGGAGCTCATGGACCTTTTCCGGAAGCAGGCCGAACGCTTCGGTGCGATCATGCTCGAGGACGATGTGGCGAAGGTGAACTTCTCCCATCGCCCATTCCGGCTTGAAGGGGGCTCGGGCGAGGAGCTCCGGGCGGACGCGATCATTGTCGCCACCGGGGCTTCCGCGCTCTGGCTCGACGTTCCGGGAGAGGCAAAGTACCAGGGCAAGGGAGTGAGCGCGTGCGCCACCTGCGACGGGTTCTTCTTCAAGGGAAAGAACGTCTATGTCGTCGGGGGAGGGGATACGGCGATGGAGGAGTCGACCTTCCTGACCAAGTTCGCCTCCCAAGTGACGCTCATCCACCGGCGCGACAGCTTCCGCGCCAGCAAGATCATGCAGGACAAGGTCCGGTCCAATCCCAAGATCAAGATCGCCTTCAACACCGTGGTCGAAGAGGTGGTGGGCAATGAGAAGGAGGTGACCGGGCTCAAGCTACGCGATGTGAAGGAGGGGCGGTCCTACTCAGCCCCAGTAGATGGGTTGTTCATCGCCATCGGACACCGCCCCAACACCGATGTGTTCAAAGGCCATCTGGACCTCGATGCCAAAGGGTATCTCAAGCTCCATAACGGGACGTACACGAACGTCGAGGGCATCTTCGGCTGCGGTGACGTCTCGGACCCCCGCTACCGACAGGCGGTGACCGCCGCGGGCATGGGGTGCATGGCCGCAATGGACGCCGAGAAGTGGCTCGAATCCCTACCCGACCATCATTGAGGGGAACTTCGAGGGTCGGGTCCCGCCCTACGCGGGCTTCGCAAGAGGCTTCTTGGCCGTCCGCCCGGGGCCACGCGGGGCCTTTTTCGGTTTGCCCGCGTTGAGGAACGCAGGCACACCCCCGTAGCGGTTGAGCAGCCCCTCGATGGCCCGAACGTCCTTCGGCGTCGGCGGACCTTCACCGTCGACCGTCTCGAACCCCTTTCCGGAGAAGACGAGGTACCATTTGATCGAGAGCCCGAGGGACCGGGTGAGCCGGGACGCCACGGCCACCGTGTCGAGCACGGCCTTCTGCGGGGGGGACTTTCCAGTGCCGTTCCCCTCATACAGGTGCAGGACCCCCGCGGAGACCGCGCGCACCACGGGAGAGGCCGTACGTGGGAACACCCATGTGACCTTGCCCTCGCTCTCGTCGAGCAAAACGGCCGCGGACATCTGCCCTTCTTTCACGGGATGTTCGCGTATCCGGGATATCACGTTCTCCCAGTGGTGTGCGTTCGAGGCGAGCACCCGCTGATAGGTTTCGAGGTGGACCTTGGACTCCGAGGCGCCGCCGGCCTCCCCTCCCGCCGAAGGCGCTTCCGGCTGGGCATCTTTCGATGCGAGGATGATCGGCGGCAGCAGTTCCTCGGGCACCCCCAGGATCTTCGATCCTTCCATCCGAAGCGAAGGTGTGGCCGCAAGGGCCACGAGCGAAGGCAGGACGTCGGTCTGGGTCGAGAGGTAGAGGGACCAAAGAACGTCCGCCTCCTTGATGTCGAGCGTGCCGAAGATCTCCATCAACCAGTTCTCAACGGGCTTCACCGCCGTCTCCCGGTCCGTGAGGACCTGGAGGACACCGTGCATGAGCGGCGATGCGTCCGCGGGTGGAGGCGGAGGGGGGGCTGGGGGCGGCGGCGCGGGTGGGGCGGAAGGAAGGGGAGATGGGGTCGAGACCCGCTGGCTCGCCGGACCGTAGACGAGGGGGGGGATCGTCTGGGACCGGGCGTAAGCGAGGAAGTCGGAGAGGAGATGGGGGGTGAATCCCCGGAGGACGAGGAGACGACCGTCGTGCTCGTACCACAGCTGGAATCCCCGGGGGTCCAGCGCCCGGCGGCGGGCCCACGCCACCAAGGTGGCCGTCAGGTTCTCAAGGCTGGAGGGACCGGAGTGGACGGAAACGACCCAATCCGTCACCGGACTCGTGGCCATGAAAGGGAACCCAATATGGCAACCCGCCAATATAGATGAAGGTGATGCTACACCCCGCCTAACGCCCGGACCATGTCGGGAAGGAACCGTTCAAGCAGTATGGACCAAACATCCCCGTGGGTCCCGGGGGGGTACTCCTCCCGTACGGTGCCACCCAGGGCCCGCACCTCTTCGGCGAACCGGTGCGCCCCCACGTCGAGGAACCACTCGTCGCTCAACCCGCCACCGACCTGGATCGAACGCATCCCGCGCACGACACCCGCCATGCCTTCTTCCCGGACCATGCGCACAGGGTCCCAAGCGAGCCAACGACGCCACACGGTCTCGTCGATCGCCCCTGTTTCGGGTGCGAACGGAAGGTCGAAGGCGCCAGGCATACCAATTGTCGGGGAGTAACATGAAGCCATGGCCAATGTGTTCAGCGTGGCGCCGACCGGCGATGTGGAACCGATCGCGGGCGGGGTCGTGAAAAGCCACTCGAGGAATCGGGTCGGCCCACCCCGTTCCTTCAGGACCCGGACCGCCTTCGGGAAATCCGGTTGGTAGCAGTACTCGAACTGAGAATCCGGAGCCGAGGCCAGCAAAGCCGAGAAGATCCGCGGGTGGCGCAGGGGAAGCACGAGGGCGCCATACCCACCGCTCGAATGCCCGAGGACGCCGACCGCCCCCGTCCGATATCGCTCCTTGGCCCAAGGGACGATCTCCTTGACAATGTAGTCCTCGTAGGCGCCGGTCGCGGTGGAGTTCAGGTATTGGCTTCCGCCCAGCATGGTCATCCCATCCGGTGCGACGACCACGGCTTCCGGACAGGCCCCGGTGCGCTGCAAGCGTTCGATGACCTGGGGGAACGTCTCCGATAGGTAGCGGTTCCGGTAGGGGAAGTGCATCCAACCAGCCCCTGTGAATCCGGTGAGGAGAAGGAGCAAAGGTTTGCCTTCCGTACGACCCGAAGGGGGGCGATACACCGCGATGTCACGGACGAAGGGGTCCCCCAGCGGGTTGTCCTTCAAGGCACGACTCTCGTATGGCACGAACTCGACCCGGCCAGCGATCGGCGGTGGAAATGACCTTTCGGTCCGGGAGCGGAAGGGAATGCGCACGGGTTCGGCCATCGTTCCCTGGAAATGCCTCACCCAGATAAACCGTTTCTTCGGGCGGTGCCACGCACTATATGTCGAGAATCACCCGGGCCCGGGGTGTTCGGAAGTCGACCTCGACCTGGTGAAGGGTGATCGCCTTGACCTCGATATGGCGGGGATGCTGCGCGAGGTCCCAGGGCTCGCCCCGCACGGCTGCGTGGAGTCGAAAGGGGTGTTCCCCGGTCACATGGGTCGAGAACTCCCCCAACACCACGTCTTCGCTGTCGCGCAGGAAGAGAAGCTCCGAGAGGAACGCAACGAGGAGGCCGGCCGGGTCCGCAGCCTCCACATCGAACGACCGTTCCACCCGAGGGCGGATGGTGGAGAGGTCGGTCATCACGGAGAACAGGGCCCGACCCATCTCGGCGTACAGGTCGTCCACGGTCGGCGCCTCCGCACCGATGCCCATGTCCGCCGTGGTCCCGAACGTCCAATGCTGGGGAGCCCTAACAGAAACCATTTATCCTTTACCCGCGTATTGTCGTACTCAACCCATGCGGGTCTCGCTTATCATTCCCACGCTCAACGAACGGGAGGGCATCGGCTACACCTTGGACTCGATCCACGAGGTCAAGGAGAAGGAGACCGGGGAGCTCTTCCCGAACGAACCGATCGAGTGGGAGGTCCTCGTCATTGATGGCGGATCCACGGACGGGACGGTCGACATCGCCAAGGAAAAGGGGGCCCAGGTCATCACCGAGCGGCGCCGGGGCTACGGACGGGCGTACCGCACCGGGTTCGCGCACGCCACCGGAGATTTCATCGCCACGATGGATGGGGACGGAACGTACCCCGCCTCCGAGATCCCATGGATGCTCAAGCGTCTCATCCACATGAAGCTCGATTTCATCAGCGGCGACCGGTTGACCTTGATGGAACGCAAGGCGATGACGACCGAGCACCGCATCGGGAACTGGGTCCTCAATTCGGCCATGCGCGTGCTCTTCCATGAGGTGCTCAAGGGCGTCCCGGAACGGGTGCTCACTGACTCCCAGAGCGGCATGTGGGTCTTCCGCCGGAGCATCCTCCCGACCCTCCGACTCACCCAGGACGGCATGCCGTTCTCCGAGGAGCTCAAACTCGAGGTCTTGTTCCACGGGTTCAAGTTCGAGGAGATCCCCATCCATTACGCCGAGCGCTGGGGGCAGCCGAAGCTCTCGAGCTGGGAGGACGGGATCGGCAACTTGCGCTGGCTCATCGGGAAACGCATCAAGATGTCCCAGGAAGCCCGGGGCCTGGCGAAGCTTGGCGTTGCGGCTTCGGCTCCGCACACACCGTAGCGTTTGGACGCTACGGGCGCTCGATCCGGATCATGTGCTTCCAGGTATGGAGCTTCGTCCCCAGGCGCACCCAGAGTGGTACGAGGGGTTCCAGCCATCGGGCTCCCTCGATGCCCCCGATGTCGAGCACGCCGGCCCACCCGAACTCCCGCACGATACGGGCGACCTGACGTTTCGCGGCCCCGTCGTTGCCACAAATGAGCATCTCCGGGCGCTTCCCCGGCAGGGTCGGTTCGAACATCTGTTCGCTCGAGACCGTGTTGAAGGCCTTCACCACGCGGGCCTGGGGGATCTTCCGCTGGACCCGCTCCCCCAAGGAATCCGTGAGCCCCACGAACAGGGTCGGGGCCCCTCCGGAGAAATCGAGGGGGTTCGTGGTGTCGATCACGAGCTTTCCGGCGAAGGCCTCCGGTCCCACCGCGTCCAGGACGGCCTCGGCCGCATCCCCGTGTACCGAGAGCACCACGATCTTCCCGTGCTCCGCAGCGGCACGGAAGGAGCCGAACGAGATGTTCCCCCGGGCCTTCTGACGGAAGGCCCGGAGCTTGGGGCTCTCCGGGCTCCGTGATCCCAGCTTCACATCATGCCCTCGGGCGGCAAACCCTTGGGCCAAAGTGCGCCCCACGTCCCCGCTTCCCAACACGCCGACCTTCATGGGGGGCGGCGAAGGCACACGCAGGTATGAGGCTTAGGGAGGGTTACAGCGGGTACAATTTCAACACTTGGGAATCGGACTCGGGTTTAAATGGCGACTTCGGAATGTTCCTTTCGGGGGGGGAACAGGGAGATGACGCTAGGCGATGCCGACGGACGAACCACAGCCCACACCCTGAACGGGCCGAGCGCCCTCTTCGCTCCTGACCCGGGGCACCGGTGGCAACTTGCTGCGAGTGGACGGCCACCCGGAGTTGCCGCACACCGGTCCGGATCCGGAGACGGAAGCAACCCGGGAGAAGATCCGGGACTCCGATCCCCCCCTCGCCCCCGGGGGATGAAAGCCGCCGGGCCTGAACTCGAATACATGCGGGAAGTGTATCGCCACTTCCGGGGACTGGGGGACTTCCGTAGCCTGGGGAAGCTCCACACAGTGGCCCCGGCACTCCTCCGCTTTCTGCGGGACCCAACGGTCCCGCACGTCCCGCCCTGGAAGAAGGCCGTTTGAATTCGCCCGAGAGACGGTGACCCGTTCCAGGGCGGGACCTCCGTTCGGTGAAGGGTCCCGGGCTGACCGGTTCTTGTAGCGAAGTTTAGGCGCAATGTTTAAGACTCCCAACGATGGTGTACCCAACGAGCGGGATGGCAGGCCATGGTAGGTAGGTACATCCGGGTCCCGATCGAGGAGATCCCTCTTGAAGACCGCACCACGTCGTTTCGCCTGATCACGGAACCGTACTCCCGAGGGGAGGCGGTCATCGAGGGCCAGCGTTGTCTCCAATGCGAGATGCCGTTCTGCGTCCAAGCCTGCCCCATCACCCAAGACTGCCGGGGGTATGCCGGCCTCGTGGGCCAGGGAAAGTTCGACGAGGCCGCGAAGTTGATCCTGAGCGATAATCCCTTCGCCTCGGTCCTGTGCAAGACGTGCTATCACTACTGCGAGGAAGAGTGCGTGATGGGAAGCCGGGGCACGCCGATCGCCATCCGCCACTTGAAGCGGGCGGCGCTCGAGTTCGGAGCATCCGACCTTACCTACGTTTCCCTCCCACCGAAGCATGAGCGGGTCGCGGTGGTGGGCGCCGGACCGGCAGGGCTGATGGCCGCTTGGGAGCTCGCCATCCGAGGCTATTCCGTCACGGTCTACGAGATGGAGCACTTCCCCGGCGGACAGATCCAGACCATCCCGAGATATCATCTCGAAGAACCGGATCTTTCGTCGGACCTTGCGCGGTTCCGCCACCTCGACATCACCTTCATCTATGGGAAGAAGGCTGGCGTCGACTTTACCCCCGAGGGACTGCTCAAGGAGGGTTTCAATGCCGTGTACCTGGCGGTGGGCGCCAACCGTCCGCGGCTCCTCAATGTCCCCGGAGAGCAACTTCCCGGGGTGATCTACGCACTCCACTTCCTGTTGGACATGAACACCGGGGAGTCGCCGACGGGCCTGTTCGGTCGGACCAACCGGAAGATCGTCGTCATCGGGGGCGGGGATGTGGCGATGGACGCCGCCCGGACGAGCCGTCGTCTGGCGCAGGACGGGCAGGTGACCGTCATCTATCGCCGGGGTCGGGACGAGATGCCGGCGAGCGCTGAGGAAGCCGACGGGAGCGAAGCCGAAGGGATCCATTTCCTCTACAACCGGGCGCCCGTCCAGATCTTGGGCACGGACCGCGTGGAGGGGCTGGTCGTCCAGAGCACGGCCTTCTCCGAACCGGATGCGAAGGGCAAGCGCACGGTGGTACCGGTCCCGGGGACCGAAGTCACTATCGAGTGCGACACGATCATCGTGGCCGCCGGCGAGGTGGCCGACGCGAAGAGCTTCTCGGAGGAGTTCGAGTTCAGCACCGCAAAAGGTTGGCCCGAAGGAAAGAAGGAGGGATGGATGACCGGTGTCGAAGGTATCTTTGCCTCCGGGGGCAAGTCGGTGGTGTACGCCATGGGTGCGGGTTCCAAGGCGGCGGAAGCGATCGATGCGTACCTCGCCCAAAAGAAGGGGCGGCCCCCGACCCCGCGGCCCGACCCGTTCGGGAGCGGTAAGAACTACGAGCACCCTCATGGCTACGGCGGACCGGTCTGGCATCTCTGAACCTGTAAAAGGATCTCCACGCTGAGCTGACCCCGGGGAGAATCCCGTCGGAACGGTCGTACCGGGAAGTGGTTATACATCCGACGGACTGTGGAGGTCCCGGAGCAGATCACTAAAAGGATGTCCGTGGAACCGGGGAAGGCTGCCCGCAGCGATGTACCGGGGGGGGAGGAACTTCCGTTCATCGGCCGGACCCCTGAGTGTGCCGAATTTTCGCGCATCCTTCACGAGGCCCGGGCTTCCCGGGGTTCCGCCTGGGTGATCGAGGGTTCGACGGGGATTGGCAAGTCCCGGCTTGCCCGGCAGGTCCAAGAGAAGGCCCGGGCCGAGGGATTCGACACGCGTTGGGGCTACTGCCTGAAGGAGGTGAACACCTCCCTCTTTCCCTTCCTCCAATTGTTCCATCGGCGGGAAGGCAAAACGGAGGGCGGAGGCCCCGCCTTCCCCACCCCACTGCCTTCCGTCCTTATCGTGGAGGAAGACAAGCCTACCGGGCTGCTCTCGGAAGGCGCGGGCCTGGCCCGCTCGCACCCGATGCTGGTGATCTCGCGCGACCGTCCGGCCACCTTAAGGGAACGCTACCCCGCCCTGACCTCCGAGGTGCGGCTTCACTGGCTGACACGCATGGAAAGCCCGGACGCGATCTCCCCCTCGAACCTTGATGCGCTAGGGGAGCGTCTGGCGAGCTTCTACCAAGAATGGAAGGGAGGGATCGTCCTTCTTACCGCGATCGAGTATCTCGTCACGCAGAACGGGTTCCCGGCGGTCCTCCGGCTGCTCCAATACCTCAGGGACGTAGCGGAGGAATCGAACGGGCACCTGCTCATTTCGGTGAACCCGGGAGCGTTCGAGAGCCGGGAGCGGAACCTGCTGGAGGGCGAAGGGGACGTGATCGGGGCCCTACCGAACGCAGACTCGGAACGACCGAGCACGCCGCCCACCCCCACCGAGGCGATGATGCAGTACCTGGACATGCTCGATCACGATTCTCGGACTCATCCTCAGTTGCTGGTGATCGACGACCTGCAATGGGCGGACCCGGATTCCCTGCGGACCTTCCAGTTCCTCGCCCGGAACGTTCGAAACCTGGGTGTCGTCCTCGTTGCCACGTTACAGACCGATGAAAGTCGGGCCCCGGAGGAGATCCGGGAAGGGCACCAGGAAGACATCCTTGAGGCGATGAACCGGGAGGGCACGCTCCGTCGGATCGTTTTGCACGGATTGGAGGGGGCGGATGCCGAAGAGTTCGTCTCCCGCGTGCTGGGCATGCCATTATCGACCTCCCTGGACGGGACGGGGTTCCAGCACCTTCTCGAGCGGTCGGGGGGGAGCCCCTTCATCCTCCGAGAACTTGCCCGCCATCTCTCCGAGGATGGTCTGCTCCGGATCGAGGATGGTCATGCGACCATCCTTCGCCCGAGCGCGTTGGGAGAGCGGGATGCCCCGACCCCCTTCCTACCCGAGAGCATCCAACGCCTGGTCTCCCGGGAGATCTCGGCCCTCCCACCGGAGGACCGGAAGCTGCTCGAATGGGCTTCGATCATTGGGGGCGAGTTCGATCTGGCCCCTCTCGCCGGGGTGACCGGGATGCGGGAGGAGGCCCTTGCGGGAGAGTTCCACCGGTTGGAGCGCCAACGTAAGCTGTTGGTCCGGAGCGGAAAGGCCTTCGGAGAGCGACGAGGTTGGTCGTTCTCACCCCACCTGGTGCAAGAGGTGATCCTCGCACGGATGGATGAAAGTACCCGGGCCTCCCAAGCGGCCAGACTAGCCCAGTGGTGGTCGCAGAACCGGGCTGATGAGGTGGAGACCATAGCCCGACTCTATCATAACGCGGGCCAGGTGGACCCCGGACTGGACTGGATCCGCCGGGCCATGCATGTCGCGCTCCAAGCGAGGTCGCTGGAGACCGTCGGACGTTACCATCGATGGCTCCAGGAATTCCTGGACGCTTCCGGGGCGACGAACGAGACTCGGGTGCGAGAGGGGCTCCAGCTCGCCGAGGACCTCGAGATGAGCATGGGCTCCTCGACCGAGTTGGTACGGCTCCTCCAATCCCTGCTCGAACTGGACCTCCCACCGTCCCTGCGTCGGGAGGTGCAGGCACATCTCGCGGTCCCGTTGGCCAATTTGAACCCGAAAGAGGCGCGGCCGCTGATCGAGGACCTACGAAAGATCGAGACCGACGCGGGAGGATTACCGGCCTCCGAACGGTTCCGGATCGATCTGGCGGAGACGATGGTAGCCGTCCGCGAGGGGAACAACGCCGAAGTGCACCGGACCGCCCAACGTCTCCTCCACACCCCGCACCCCGTCCCGGCGTGGGCCCAGGGTCGGGCGTTGTACTACTCGGCGGTGGCCCTGTGCCATCTGAATGCGATCGCCGAGGCTTCCCAAGAGCTCGTCGAGCTCCGTGCGCTGGACGAAGGCCACCCGGAGGCGAATCTTCGGGTCTTCGTAGCGGGAGTCGACTCCTTCATCGGTGAGTTCGAAGGGGACGTCGGAAGGCAATGCCGGGCCTCGCGCGAGGCCATCACCGCGCTCAAGGGTCGGGGGAACCCCCAGACCTTTGCCATCGGCTGGAACAACCTGGCGGAAGCCCTGATCGAGCAGGGTAGCCTCCAAGAGGCCCGGGCCTGTGCCATCGAGGCCCGCAAGTTGATCGAGAGGTTCGACTTGCCGCTGCTCTTTATACCCCACTCGCTCGAGGCGGCCCTTGCGCTCCGGGACCAGCGCTGGTCCGAGGTGATCCCGATGTATGAACAGGTGATCCAGGAGCTCACGCAACAAGGCAACTTCGAGGTCATGGTCCCGATCCACCTGCGTATCGCCGAAGCAAACCTCTTCCTTTCCAATCTGGAGCGGGCCAAGGAGAACTTGCGCCGGGCCTCGCCCACCGCGGAAGCGCTTGCCTCGATCTCCCTCCCCTTTACTTACCATTACCTTGCTATCGAGGCCATGGTCTTGGATGCGGAGGGAAACGCCTCCCAGGCCCGCGCTTCGCTGCTGCATGCGGCCACAATGGCGGAGACAGCACGGAACCTGTTTTGGCAAGGGCTCATCCAGCGAACCCTCGCCCAATGGGAGGAACGAAACGGGGATGCGGAAGTTGCGCGGAAACTGTTTGCCGATGGCGATGCGCTGCTTGCGCGCGCAGGCGTGCTTCCCGACGGGTGGCCGCACGCTTGGCCTTCCCCGTGGCCGCGTGCCGGCGCCCCGACTCACTCCGCCACCTAGCCTGTCGTCATCTTTGGGCCGCTTCCGGCGCACGGCCGTTCCCATCTTCGGCATGGCCGCCCCAGCAAACGGTTCGATCCTCTCGAACGGCACTGGGTGTTAGCGAAGAGCTTTTCCGACGGGGGAGAAGCCCACGGCGAGGACGATGGATGGGCCCGGAGGGGGACCTTCAACAACACTCTCTGATCGCTCAAGATCCGCGTCGGCAAGAGAATCGGGCATGGCGGAAAGAGAAGGTTGATAGGATACGTCTCGGAAATGGAAGGAGACTCGGTCGGGGTACCTTGTACCTTCACACATCCCGGAAGAGCCGGGGGCCAAGGACGCCAACGACCCGTCGGGTATCGTACTCGTAAGAGAATGTACCCGTGTGGAACCTACTCCTTGTCGTCCTCGTTCGCTGAAGGGGGAGTTGAGGGGTCCTCTTCGCCTTTGGGGTCAGAGGGTTCTTCGGTATCGTCTTCCGGGGCATCTTCTGTAGGGTCCGGTTCCGCGTCATCGGTATCCGACGATTCGGGCGCGGGTTCGGCCGGAGGCTCTCCGGAGGGTTCTTCTTCAGGAGCGGGGCTGTCCTCTGAAGCGGCCTCACTCTCGCTGGGCCCGGACGACCCACTCTCATCACTGGGGGTCGATTCGGCTTCTTCGCCCGCGGCGGGCTCTGGAGTGGTGGCTGGCTCTTCACCGGGAGAGTCTGAGGGTTCCGACGGGGCAGAACCTTCGGTGTGGGTTTCTGCGTTCCCCTCTTCAGACCACTCCGGGGTTGCGCTTTCCGCAGCCACCGCAGCACCTCCTGCTTCGCCCGCTCCTTCGGCCGAAGTCGCTCCTTCGCTAACAGGGGTGGGTTTGTTGCTATGGCGGGACCGCCAATAGAGCAAGAGCAGGAGCAATCCGAGGATCACAATGAGGAGGATGATCAGCCAGTAGTTGTTGCTGAGCCAAGATGATGACGGGGATGAGGTGGTGGAGCCGGAAGTGACCGTGAGGTTCACCGCATTGCTCCCGACCGTCACTCCCCGGGCATCCTTCACCCAGAGGACGAAACGGTAATTTCCCGCTGAAGAGGGCCGGTAGACCCAACTCAGGTTCTGGTTCGTAGTGGAATTCGCCCCGTTGACCGACCAGACGTACTGGAACGGGCCCACCCCGCCCTTGAGCGTGGCGGTCAGAGTGATCGTTCCCCCCAAGGAAATGCTCGAGGCATTGGACTTCAACGACACCACCAAGGGCGTGGCTTGGCCAGTGACGGTTAGGAGGGTCGAACTGCTCACCGATTTCGCTGCGCTGTCCGTGACCGTGACTGATATGGAGAAGTTCCCGGGCGAGGTCGGAGTGCACGAGAATTGCGCCACGTTCCCGGCCGAACATCCCGGCGGGAGACCAGCGTAAGCGTAGGAGTAGGGGGGTGTACCCCCCGTGGCCTTTACTGCGATGGTAGAGGAGCTTCCAAGGTTGATCGATGCGGGGGTAGCCGTGAAACTTGCGATCACAGGGCTTCCCGCAGCCGTAGGATTCACGGTAAGCTTCAAGGTATCATTGGCGGTTTTTCCTTGCTTGTCTGTGACGGTCACGGAAAGCGTGAATGTGCCCGGGCTGTGGGGCGCGCACGACCAGGTAGCGAGATTCTGAGAGGTGCACCCCGAGGGAAGACCTCCGTACGCGTAACTGTAGGGTGTGACTCCACCCGTGGCGACCGTGGCGATGGTGATCGTCGCGTTCACCTGAACCGGATTGGGAGTGACCGCGAAGCTCGTGATGCTGAGGGGAAGCACGACCCCTTTGACAGAGACGAGATCAGAAGGAGAGGTGACATTCGCCGAAGGGGTACCTTGACTGCTATCGATGACGCTGTAACAGTAGTAAGTGTTGGCGGAAGGAGTAGCCGAGTAGGTGGCTGCATTGGCCCCAGAGATGGCGGGATCCTGGGAACACGTGGCGGATGTCCCCTCGTACCACTGGTAGGCGTAGGCGACCGTTCCGCCACTCGGGTGGGCGGTGAGGGTCACCGAACTGCCGGCAGTGATGTTGGGTTTTGCCGTCGCGATCG
>JAKBKR010000317.1 GCA_021832495.1 bacterium
GGAGGGGGCACACGTGCTACATTTAGGGGTATGATTGACGTTCTTATAAGGGGTGGTCCCTCGGCCTATCTGTGCCTCAGGTTTCCGTCAAGGCGTGGCTCTGCAATCGGTGCGGCCACAAGTGGCTCCCGAGGTTGGACCACGAACCCTCAAGGTGCCCCAAGTGTAAGAGCCCTTACTGGAACAAGAAGCTGGTGCGGTCAGTGCCGTCCATCACAAGACGGGGGCGCTGACTTATGGTCCTGGTCGCGCGTCAGCCGGTTCAGACACGGTTACAGGCGTCGGCCGGGCGGTCCGCAGGACTTGTACCCACCCCGTTCCTCAAATGGGCGGGCGGAAAGGGACAGCTCCTTGACCAACTGACTAGGCACATTCCTTCCGAGTTCGGGACGTACTTCGAGCCTTTTGTTGGGGGAGGTGCTGTGTTCTTCCATCTCCGCCCGCAGCGCGCCGTCCTATCGGACTCCAACCCGGATCTTATCCAAGCTTACGAAGCTGTTCGCGATGACCCTGAGGGCCTGATGTCGGCGCTGGATACCTTCCGCGGCCGGATCATCACCGAAGAGTTGTATTACAGCGTCCGACGCCAGAACCCTCGGAATCTTTCTGCCTTGGCACGTGCAGCGCGGACCATCTTCCTGAATAAGACATGCTTTAACGGGCTCTACCGAGTAAACTCGAACGGGGAGTTCAATGTGCCGTTCGGGAGTTACAAGAGCCCGACCCTCTACGTGAGGGAGAACATTCTGGCCGCGAGCTTGGTTCTCAAGAATACCGAGCTCCACGTCGAAGATTTTCGTGAGAGCTGCAAGGCACCCCGAAAGGGTGATTTCGTATATCTTGACCCTCCCTACGATCCTCTTAGCAAGACCTCCTCGTTTACTGATTACACTCGGGGTGGGTTCAAGGAGCAGGACCAACGCGACCTATCTGAGATGTTTCGGGAGCTTGACCGGAAGGGATGCAAGGTGATGCTGTCCAATTCCCCGACCCCGATGCTCCGAGAACTCTATCGGGACTTCAAATGCATGAACCTTAAGGCAAAGCGTGCAATCAACTGCAAGGGTATTGGACGAGGGGCCGTTGACGAACTTCTCGTTGTAAACTACTGAGGCCGCTTGACGACGAAGCAAGACAAGTGGGCAGAAGTGGTCCGCGAGATGGGACTCGACCTTTCGAAGCCGCTCAATTATGTTTCTGCGGTCGATGTGAAACGAATCGCGCACGAAGAGCCTCGTCTCATGGCTAGCATGGATTCGCGGGAGCGTCTTCCATTGATCTTTGCAGAGCGGGGTCTGTTTGTTCTTCCCGTATCCAATGGTAGGTATGCCATCGTCCGTGGGAAGGGATACCATGAACTCGAAGATGTGGGCGAACCAAGGAAGTTTGAGGCCCGCCTCCCTTTCGAGTTGTCTGCCTTGACGTACGGCACGGGAGAGACAGGCCGCATCCTCCACGCTTTCCACTCTGGAATCCTGACTGACTTCACGGCGGTCCCCCAAATGTTCCAGGTCGTAGGGGGAAAGTCGAGGACAACTAGCTTTGACTTTCAGGTAGATGGGTCGGGAAGTATCCATGTCGAGGGGGCGGGGATGGAAGTTGACATGGGATTCGAAGGGAGGGACTCGCTTCTTCTCATTGAGGGGAAAGCTCACCGCCGCGAGAACTTTCTCATTCGGCAGCTATACTACCCCTACCGTAGCTTCCGAGACTTCCAGCCGAAGGCAGTTCGGACCTTTTTCTTTGTTGCGGATGCAGGAACCTTTTCACTGTGGGAATACCGATGGGATGACCCCTTCGATTACGAAAGCATCAGGCTCTCCAAGGCGGCCTCTTACCGACTGGCGACTGACACCCCTCCCATTCAGTCATTCGAGTCAATAGAGCCCGACCCGAGGCTGGATATCGTCCCACAAGCTGACGACTTTGAGAAGGTCGCGGATCTGCCTTTGCTTGTGGCGGGCGGTGTTTCAACTCCGGCTCAGTGGATGAACCGCTACGGGGTCGCCTATCGACAAGCGAACTACTACAAGGAGGCGGCCGAGGCAATGGGACTTGTTTCGGCTGATGAAGGGCCATTAGCCCTCACGGCTGAAGGAAGGAGGTACGTCGAGATGAAGCCGAAGGAGCGTGGGGACTATCTCGCAAGTCGCATCCTCCGAATCCCGATCATGAACCGAGTTTTCCGCCTAGTCCAAGGTTCGGAGGAAAGGGGGGTCTGCAGGGATGAGGTGGCACGACTCATTGAGAAGACTTCTCACCTCAGAGGATCTACTCCGTCGAGGCGGGCAAGCACGGTCCTCTCCTTCTTTCGCTGGATGAGCCGAACCACTGGGGCAGTCGTCGTGAGGGACGGATGCATCTACTCTCGGAGAAGCCAAGCGCGATGGGTCGAACTCAGGGCGGGAGGAGATGATTAGTTATGGCGAGAAGAGAGGTCAGCATTGATTCTACGGTCAAGGAGACCGTGAGGGCAAAGCTCCGGCTATGCGTCAGCAGGATTCTCCTTGAGGGGGGGGGATGCCCGCCGAGCGGGCAAGAGGCAGCGACGCAGTCGGCGCTTCAGCAGGCAGAGTTGCTTTGTGCGGGGTGGGCTTGAGGATTCGTGGACCCCAGCACGGTATGCCTTGGTCGCGGGAAGAGCTGACGGTAGCCTGGGAGGCCTGCCCGAAGGACTTCCAACGGTACGGGCCGCGAGACCCCCGTGTGATCGAAGTCGCCGAGCTTCTCGGACGGAGTCCTGGTGCCGTCTCCCGCATCTTTGGCAATCTATGGTGGTTCTACTCTCGGGGAACTCTGGGGCTCGCACACGGCAGCCGCATCGCTGACCAAGTAGTGGCGGCTTACGGGAACGACCTCGGACACCTCGCCGAGGTTGCCTTCGACTTGCGCGCGGGTCTCGTCAGAGAATCTCCGTGGCCGAGGCTTCTCATTCGGTCGGAAGCACCCGAGCAGAGCCTTGCCTACGGTGCGTTAGCCGAAGCCGCTTCCGAAGCGGGTCTCGACCCTCAGGATGTGTTTGTCAACATCAGGCGCGGGTCGATTCTCGAGGATATCTTCGTCTTCGTTTCAGCGAATCCCGGGG
>JAKBKR010000318.1 GCA_021832495.1 bacterium
CGCAGACGGCCCGATGCACGGGAATGCCTCAGGTCGAAGCCCCGTTTCGCTAAGGCGATACTGGCCGATGAACCCCAGACCCAGCGTACGATGGCGAGGGCATGGGCCTTGGGATCCGAAGGGGGCACCGATCCGGCGGTGCCCGGGGGATCCCAGAGAGCCCCTCGGTCGGCCGGGGCAAACTCCTCGGGGGTGACCAAGCTACCGACCGGATAGATCTCCCGAAGTTCCCCGGGGACCGCTCCGAGGGGGGAGTTCACGACCCCCGAAGACACCACTCCCGGACCTTCTTCGGCGGCAAATTCCTTGAGATGCTGTTGGAACTGGACGACTGCAGGCAAGCGAAGAGAAAGGGGACCTCGGAGGAATAGATGACGGCGACTGGGGGGTTCGGTGGGCAAGAAGGTCTCGGGATGGTCCAAGAGCTCGCGGTAGGCCGCCAAGAGGGCCGGGTGCCCTGCGGCCCGCATTTCGACTAGGTCCCATATCTCTCCATCCCGGATCGCCTGGCGGACCCGGGCGATCTCCAAGAGACACTGGGAGAGGTTGTGCAGGGCCACGTGCTTTTCCCGTTCCGGACCCGGCAGTTCGGAAACCTGAGTAAGGGGAAGGCGATCGCACAGGGAGCAGCCGCAGAAGCCCTCCCGCACTTCCGAAAGGGGGAGCGTCCCGGTCGGGAACATGAGCGAAGAGCGCACAGCGAACTTGTGGTAGGAAGCCGTGTCGAAGATGTCGGCACCTAAAAGCGCACCCATGGCAAAGAGCATCGGGTGCCCGAGGCCATAGAGGTGGAGGGGCCGTTCGGGAGGGAGGTGCGGGCGCAACTGGCAAAGCATTCGGAACAGGGCGGCGAACCGATACCGGTCCATGAGGGGGACGATGCCTCCTACGGCCAGTATGTCGGCGAACCTTGCCGTGAGCTCTGCGGAACGGCGGCGTAGGTCATCGTGGAGACCCCCTTGGATGGGGACTGCCAGGATTCGGTCCCCCCGGAGCTGTCGAGCGATGGCGACCCGGCGAGCGGTCTCCTCGACACCCTGCTCAGCCTCCCGGAACGGGGTCTGGGGTTCTACAAAGAGGTCGAGCGGGGTGGCGACATCCGTTCCAATCGCATTTTGGAACTCGAGGATCTGCTCCGGGGTCACTTCGACATCCCCATAGACGTGCTGCTGGAAAGCGCCCGAGTCCGTGACCACGGTGCCAGGGAAACCGAGCAGGGCGTGGATGCCTTGGCTCCGGGCTCGGTCGAAAAGGGCTTCCTGACGGCGAAGTATGTAACTTGAGGTCATGACCGCCTCTACGTGGAATCGTTCTCGGATCTCGGCGGTCGGGATAAGTTGACGGGCGGGGTCCGGGTGGAGCACGGGAAGGAGGACCGGGGTACGCACGGTGCCGTGCGGTGTCTTCAACGCACCCAAGCGGGCAAGACCATCCCGATCCAGAAGCTCGAACACATGGGACATAGCAAGCGAGGGTTGTGAGACGTTGGAATGCAGTCGCGGACGGCTATGAAGGCTCCTGCCTCGATGGTAGCGGGATCGCGAATTCTGGAACGCCGCGAGACATCGAAACGTGAGCACCTTGAGACATGGACAAGGGTCACCCACAGTGATTGCGTACCCTTTGAGTCCCTCCTGCGAGGTTTCCTCCCATCCCGTCGAGCCGATAAGGCAGGGGAAACCGCACGTCAATACATTTCCACACCGGAGAGTTCGGCGAGGGCACCCTAGTCAGCGAGGCTTCCAAGCGAGGGGTTTCGTGTGGTGGAAGGTCAGGTATGTTGGGGAGCTGGGCTAAAAGTTCGAACCCTCGCTTTACATCCTCGGAGCCGATCTTCCACCATGGCACTTGGGTTCGGGCTCGTCCTATCGGGCAATCGCCATGGTCCTTTCGGCTCTTAGATGCGAAAAAGGGGCGAGTTTGCGCCCTCATGTGGGGGAGAGGTCTCTGCGCTTCAAGGGGGGACTAGTCGCCCCTTTGACCAAATTGGAATTGACCAGCTTGGATGACATCAAAGAGATTCCCATCGGGGTCGGAAAGCGTGACAAAGTCCCGACCTATCCTTTCGGGTTCCACCATCGTTGCGCCCACCCGCAGAAGTCGTTGGACCTCACCTCTCCAATCGCTCGAATAGAGATCCAAGTGGATACGGCCTTCAGGGCCGGAGACTTCGTCCCCTTCCTTGGCCTGCTGGATCGCGATGTTTGGCCCGCTTTTGTGAGGATCACGGAGGAGGGCCTAATCCTCGATAGGCTCCCGTGGGACGTAGCCAAGCGCTTCGCACCAGAACTTCACAGGGCGTTGGAATCCGGCGGGTTTCGTCTCGATGACGATGCTGCCCACCCAGAGTTTTCCCGGATCGTTCATGGAATTGCGACAGGCCACGATCTTGATTAAGGCTGATTGCCCACCCCCTTCTCGAAGGGGCGGTCGGACCATGGGGAGCGTCTTCCTATTGCCGAAATCCGATCAGCGGATCCCTCGGCCTTGGGAATCGAAACACGCGGAGGTCCGGTCGCACGAACATACAAGGGAGGGGCCCTTGAACCGTCGTCCAGAAGGTCCGGTGGCCACACGTGGGGGCTCATATGGAAAGGTATCTCTCGCCGCCAATCAAGGATATGGGCATGCGGACACCGGGATTTGAACCCGGGTTGCAAGCTTGGGAAGCTTGCGTGCTAACCACTACACTATGTCCGCATGAGGTCAGTTCAAAGGAGCATGCCTACGGATTCCCGTCCACTATCGACGATGCTCCGGGAAACGAGTCCGGCGTTTGTGATCAGTTGTTCCGCTTCGGCCGAGACGAATCCGGCGGAACTGAGCAGTTCGCGTGCCCGTGGCGGGTTATCGGTCCCGATCGCAATGAGACTCTTCATCCCTTCCCGGGATACAAGGACGTTCGCCGAAGTGATGTTGAGCTTGTGCTGCGCGAGGATGTCCAAGACCCGGAGGAGGTTGCCCGAACGGTCCTCAAGGCCGACGACGATGAGCTCCTGTGCGTCCACCTTGTACCCTTCCCTTCGTAGCAGCCAGAGCGCTCGCTCGGTGTCGCTCACGACCATCCGGATGTAGCCACGCTGG
>JAKBKR010000319.1 GCA_021832495.1 bacterium
GTTCCGCCCGGCCTATGGCCGCACCGTCGGAGTACACCTCCGGTCAGATGTACGCCGCTGAGCTACTGGGAACCTTCGCGCTCGTCTTCTTCGGATGCGGTGCGGTCGTTGGAAGCGAGTTCTTCACAGGCTATGGGATCGGATTCCTAGGTATTGCGTTCGCCTTCGGGATCGCGGTGCTGGTCATGGTCTATGCGATCGGGCCCATTTCGGGATGCCACATCAATCCCGCCATCACGGTATCGATGTTGGCGAGCGGCAAGATCTCCGGAAAGGATGCCGTGGGGTATATCGTGGCCCAGTGCATCGGGGCGACGGTCGGTGCGGGTGTGCTCTTGGGCATCGTTTCCGGCATGCCCGGGTATGCCTTGTCCCTCAATGGGCTCGGGCAGGACGCCTTCGGTGGAGTGCATGCCTCGATGACCTCTGCTTTCCTGGCAGAGGTTGTGCTGACCTTCCTCTTCCTCATCGTGGTCCATGGATCGACCTCGCCCTCGGCCCCGAAGGGCTTTGCGGGGATCGCCATTGGGCTCACGCTGTTTGCGATCCATCTCGTGGGCATCCCGATCGATGGCACTTCCGTGAATCCCGCACGGAGCCTTGGGCCTGCGCTTTTCGTGGGAGGCAATGCGATCAACCAACTTTGGCTCTTCATCATCGCCCCCATCATTGGGGGGCTCTTGGCGGCCGCCGTATGGATGTGGGTCCTTCGCCCCGCCAGCAAGGGAGTCAGCCCCAGAACCACGAAGTCCCGGAACGGTCCGACCGCTGAATGAATTGGGGAGATTCGGGAGTTTGGTCATGCCTACTGTGCTTGGGAATAGTTAAGAGCCCTCGACCCCATCCAAGACCGTGACCGCTCCACCGGAGCCACCCTCGACCCCACGGCAGGGGCGAGCGTGGAACCCCCTCATGCGATTCGGTACCACGCTCTCCGTGACCTTGACCGGTTCGAGCCACGGACCGAGCGTCGGTGCCGTGATCGAGGGGCTCCCGTCCGGAGCGCCGGTGGATCTTGATTACGTGCAGTCCGAACTCGATCGACGGAGCCCTTCCCATCGAAAGCTCGCCACGATGCGCAAGGAGCCCGACAGGCTCCTTGTGCGATCGGGGATCGAAAATGGGAGGGCGACGGGAGAACCCATCGTGACGTTGGTCGAAAATGTCGACGTCCGGCGCGCCCCGTACGATGAACTCGTGGATGTCCCGAGGCCAGGGCATGCGGATTACCCGGCCCGGGTCCGATGGGGACCCTCCCTCGACCTCTCCGGCGGCGGGATCTTCTCTGGACGA
Source organism: bacterium (assembly GCA_021832495.1). Classification (GTDB taxonomy): domain Archaea; phylum Thermoplasmatota; class Thermoplasmata; order Lutacidiplasmatales; family UBA184; genus JAJYEA01. The sequence goes on from JAKBKR010000319.1 coordinate 1,294, forward strand.
ATGACCGTTGGGCTCGTGATCGCAGGGGCGATCGTCCACGACCTCCTTCGCAACAAGGGGGTCGGAACGGTGGCGTTCACCCGTTCCATTGGCCCCGAGAACTGGGAGGACCCGGCCACCGAGGTCACCATCGAGGACCTCCGGCAACAGTCCCGGGCGAATGAGGTCGGATGCCCCGATCCCAACGCAGCGCTGAGGATGCAAACGGCGATCGAAGAAGCCCGACGTAACGGAGACAGCTTGGGGGGTATCGTGGAGGTCCGGGTCGAGGGGGTGCCCCCCGGTGTGGGCGAGCCCTTCTTCGATCCGGTCGAGAGCGTACTCTCGCACGCTTACTTCTCGATACCGGCGGTGAAGGGGGTAGAGTTCGGCGCGGGGTTCCAGGCCGCCCGGATGCGTGGGAGCGAGCACAACGACCCATTCTACATAGAACGGGGAGAGGTCCGTACCCGATCGAACCGTGCGGGGGGCATCCTGGGAGGACTCACGACCGGAATGCCGATCGTCGCGCGCCTTGCGGTGAAGCCCACCAGTTCCATAGCGAAGGAGCAGGATTCCGTCTCGCTTTCCCGGCGGGAACCGGTGCGTCTCGTCGTCAAGGGAAGGCATGATCCGTGCATCGTTCCCCGGGCCGTCCCGGTAGTGGAAAACTTTACTTCCTTCGTGGTTGCAGACCTCATGGCGAGAGGGGGGTATCTATGAGGAGACGGAAGGCCGCACTATTGGGCGCGAGCGGTTGGATCGGACAACATTTTGCGCGGCTTCTCGCCGACCATCCCTTTTTCGAAAACCCCATTCTTTGTGCGGGTCCCCGTTCAGCCGGCAAGCTTCTCGAAGAGATCTGGGTACTTCCTGAACTAGGGCCACCCCCTTCGCTCGCCGCCCGAACGCTTTCCACCGCCACGCCCGCAGCCCTCGAGAGGGAAGGAGTCGAGGTCGTGTTCAGCGCCTTGCCCACCGAAGAGGCAGGACCCCTCGAGACCGAGCTCGCCAAACGGGGGATGGCCGTCTTCTCGAACGCGGGCTCGCACCGGATGGATGCCGATGTACCTCTGGTCATCCCGGAGGTCAACGGGGCGCATTTTGACCTGCTCAAATCCCGAAAGGGAAAAGGATTCATCGTGACCAACTCCAATTGTTCGACGGCGGGAGTGGTCATGGCGATCAAACCCCTGATGGCCCTTCTCAAACCTCGGGAAGTGGTCGTCACCACGTACCAGTCGCTTTCCGGAGCAGGGTTTCCGGGCGTCGCATCGCTCTCCATCACCGACAACATCCTGCCCTACATTCCGGAAGAGGAGGAGAAGATTGAACGGGAGACACAAAAGATGCTGGGCACCGTTTCCGCTGGAAAGGTGCTCCCGATGGACCTGGCCGTCTACGCGAACTGTGCCCGAGTGGGAACCCGGGAAGGCCATCTTGAGGCGGTAACCCTGGACGCCAAGGTGGATGTCACCGAGAGCATGGTTCGGGAGGCCTGGGCGGGATTCCGACCTCTTTCGGATGTCAAGGAGGGCACGTTGCCGACGGCCCCGGAGTCCCCGGTGATCTATCGGGCCGAGCCGAACCGGCCCCAACCGTTACTCGACCGTTGGGCCGGCACTCCGGCTCGGGCGAAAGGGATGGCGGTTACGGTTGGTCGGCTCCGGGTTCGCAACCGGAAGGTGATGTTCTATCTCCTCGTCCACAATGCGGTACGGGGCGGAGCCGGAGGGTCGGTCCTGAATGCCGAACTCGCCCTACGCAAGGGCCTCCTAGGAGAATAGGGGATTGTCCGTCCGGC
>JAKBKR010000320.1 GCA_021832495.1 bacterium
GTGGAGATGTACGTGAAGGCGCTTGCGAGACCCATGCTCCGGATGATGCCCGCGGTATCCCCGCCGGCAAGGATCGATGTCTGCCCGGGCAGGCCGAGATGGCCGAGGACCTCGCGCGTACCTTGCGCAAACGGTTCCTCCTCGGCCTTCCCCAGCGGGCCGTTCGCGAAGACCGTCCGGGCGCTGGCAAGCTCCGCTCGGAACCGCTCGCAGGTCCGGGGGCCAATATCCATGGCCCGGGAACCTGCCGGGATGCGGGTACCCTCGCTCACCCGGGCGGGACCCAGGGCCCCGTCTTGAAGGATGAAATCCTCCGGTAGAACGAGCCGTCCGGTGGACCTCTGCGCCTGCTCCGTGAGCTCTCGAACGGCACCAAAGAGAGGGCTGGAAGGGTCTTGGGAATCCGTGATGACCGAAGCACCCAAGGCCCCGCCGAGGAGCAAGGCATCCACCTTCCTTAGGAGGTTCTTCAAGAGCGGCAGCTTGTCTCGGATCTTCGCTCCTCCAATGACCGCGGCGTACGGCCGCTCCGGGTTCTGGGTGAGCTTGCTGAGCTCGGCCACCTCCCGCTCCACCAAGAAGCCGGCATAGGCCGGAAGGACCTTCGGCACCCCGACGGTGCTGGCGTGCGCCCGGTGCACTGTTCCGAAGGCATCCTCGACGAAGACGTCCCCTAAGGAACTCAAGGCGCGGGCAAAGTCCGGGTCGTTCGCCTCTTCTTCAGGATGAAACCGGAGGTTCTCTAGCAGAAGGACCTCTCCTTCGTCCAAGGCCGCGCTCGCCGCCTGGGTTTCCGGTCCGATGCAATCTGGGGCGAAACGTACCGGGCGCCCCAGGCGTTGGGAAAGATATCCGGCCACCGGACGCAAGGATAGTGCCGGGTCCTTTCCTTTCGGTCGTCCGAGATGGCTCATGAGGATCGTCCGGGCCCCCTGGTCGATCAGCGCGCGAAGCGTGGGGAGGAACTCTTCGATCCGCAAGGCATCGGCCACGTGTCCGTCGGGCGTCAAGGGCACGTTGAAATCCACCCGAACGAGTGCCCGGTGCCCGGTCCCTTTCAGGTCGCGAACGCTCCGCATGGTCCGGCGCTCAGGAGGATGAAAGGCTCTTTACCTTCTTGACCACGCGCTCGGTGCGGGGAAGCTTCATTCCATGCTTTCCTCCGAGGGCCAGGATCTGCCCGGAGATGGCATCGATCTCGGTCCGCTTGTGCCGCATCACGTCCTGATACATCGACGAGAAGTTGGTCGAGGTCTTCTCGAGGACCCGGAAGAACTCTTCTTCCATCTCATGCTCGGCGAACCGGTAGCCCTCCGCCCGAGCCACCTCGAGCGCTTCGTGAAGGAGTGCAAGGGACTGCGAACGGAGCGGCTCCGTCAGGACCTCTCCGTTTGGCACTTTGTAGAGCGCAGTCACCGGATTGATGGCCGCGTTGATGATGGCCTTGCGCCACACCGCAGAAAGTATGTCGTGTGTGTATTGCGTGGATATGCCGACCCCTTCGAAGAGCGATGCAAAGCGCTTGGCGGCGCGGCCACCGGCAAAATCCCCCACGATGAACGGACCGGTACCGGCGTGACGCACCCGGCCATGGCTCAGCAGCGTCGCACCCCAGCTCAATACGGAAAGTGCGATGTAGAGGCGCGGATTGGACCATCCCCCTTTGGAAAGGCCGCGTTCCATGGCTTCGAGATTGCACAGACCATTCTGAACCGAAAGGATCGGGCGCGGTGTGAGCGCCTTGGAGATGCGGAAGCACGCTTCCTCCGTATCGTAGCTCTTGACCGTGAGGATCACCATGGCCGAACGCTCCCCGCTCCGTAGGTTTTCCGCCACCCGGGGATGGACGGTAAGGTTCGTGAGCCCATCGACGTGAAGTCCGTCCCGTTCGATAGCATCGGCCTGTTCCTTCTTCGCGATCAGGAGGATGTCGTGCCCTGAGCGGGCGAGGAATGCCCCGAGCAAGCTCCCAATCGCCCCGGCACCATAGATGACCAACCGCACGCTAAATCACTGCTAGCGGGTGAGCGCAGGGTTACTAAAGGAGTTTTGCTCTGCTCGCGGCGCACGCTTTGAAGGGGTCGGGCGCACTTTACTCCGAGAGCCGTGAAAGGAGTGTCCCAAGCCGGCTCTGCTTCCCGCGCATGCTCCGGGCGGCATTCTCGAGGAACTCCTCATAGTAGGTGACCTGCTTGCGCGCCTTTCCCAGTTGTTTCATGAGCCGTTGTTCCTCGATCCTGAGGTCGTGGAGCTCGAGCCGCGCCTTTTCGATGTCGAGCTGGAGCGCGACGAGGTTATCTAAGCGTAGGGAGGGGTGGGGCTCTTTCATTGTCCTCACGAAGGCGCCCCTCGGTCATGGCCGATGAGAGGGCGGTCAATCGCGTGAGTTCCTTGTCCAGCTTTCGGCGACGCTTCTCCATCACGGTGATCCTGCGGCGGATGCGGAGCAGGTCCTGCTCCAGGGTCTGGACCCTGCGGATCCAGCGGTCCCGCTCCGCAATACCCTGTAGGATCGAGTTCGTGTCCATGCATCGCGCGTGAGGCAGAGAGAGCTTATTAATGGCTCCGGGTGGTCGGTTTCAACGAGGGATAGCATGACACGGTGGTCGAAGATTGCAGTGGTCGGGGCCGGAGCGATTGGCGGGTCACTCGCACAGCGGCTGGCAGAGGCTGACCTTGCCGATGAACTCGTGATCGTGGACATTGTCGAAGGGCTGCCCCAGGGCAAGGCCCTGGATATCGAGCAGTCCGCCCCTTTGCTCGGATTCACCACGCGTGTATCCGGGTCTACCGAGCTATCCGATATGGCGGGGGCCAGTTTGGTCGCGCTCACAGCCGGGTTCGCCCGAAAGCCCGGGATGAGCCGTTCGGACCTGCTTGGGAAGAACGCCGGCATCATCCGGGCCCACGCGGAGGCCATTAAGCGTCATGCCCCGAAGTCGATCGTGCTGGTCGTCACGAATCCGGTCGATGTGATGGCACACCTGGTGAAGCAGGTCACCGAATTTCCGAGGGAGCGCGTCATAGCGGAGAGCGGTGCTCTGGACTCGGCCCGGTTCCGGCTCTTTGTCG
>JAKBKR010000321.1 GCA_021832495.1 bacterium
CCTGTCCCCCTGTTTCCCCATCGCTGAGAAATTAGAAGAACCCACCGGGACGCATGGTCGGAGCGGCGACCACATTATGATCCTCAGGACGGGAGCGTCGTAACCGTTCGACCCCCGGCATCACCAAGAAGTTCTGGTCGCCCCTCAGGTCAGCGACTTTGGCATTCAACACAAGAAAGCACGCGGTCGAGTTGATGATAACGTCCGCGGCATCCGGGGGTCGTTGCTGCAGCATGAGCACCGTAGAATCTTCCACGGTCGCGAAGAGGTGATTGTTGATGCTCGTAGGGTTCGTCACACTGACGTGCCCGCCCTCGTCCGTATCGGCGTCCAAAAGGATTCCATAGAAATTGCCGAGGAAATGACCAAGCATCAACCGATTTCCGCCCGTGAAGCTCCCTTGGGGGCTCGAATTGCTCCGGGTCCGGAGACCGACACCGTTCGACGTGAACGCATTGACGAGGATGAGATTGTCGATGCAGGCCGCATGGGCATCCTCTTCGTCGAAACCGTCAAGAAAGATCCCATAACGCGTGAAGAACCGCACCATGCCGATATCGATCCGACCACCGTCCAGTTGTTTCACATGGAGCCCCGTGGTGCCACGGCTTGAGTACTTGGGGAGTGCCGGACCTCGGTTGCCCACGAACGGCCCGTCCAACACCCGGATGGAGAAGGTGGACCCTCCGATGATGATGTCCCCGAGCTCCTTGTAGTCGTGACCGATCAGGAACCCATCCCCCTCCTGCATGGCGACGGTGATATGGTCGGCCTCGAACAATAGTCCGGGCCAGATGGGGATCCGAACGGTGTCATGGATAGCCACGTCCCCGACGACCCGGATGCGGCCCCCTTCAGCCGTCCGGTTGTTCCCCTTGCGGTGGGAATAGAGCCAGTCAACGGCCTCTTGGATCCCCGAGGTCTTGGTACCAGGAGTATCGACGCCAAAGGGGGCTTCGTTGTTCATCTTAGCGGACTGATGGTTGAGAAGTCCTCTTCCTGAGACCAAGACTTCACCAGTTCGGGACACGAACGGCACTGGGGGGACGGTTCCGGTTGCCATCGGTCATTCCCCCCTAGGCAACAAGGGTTCCGTCCGTGAGAACAGTCTGCTCGGCAAAGAGCCCGAGATTGCCGTAGACCTTTGGTGCAAAGGACCCATGTGTGCTGCTGATCGCATATCTAGGAAAGGGATAGTTCTTGCGCTAGCCATTCTAAGGCCGTGAATTACGTTCCGGAGCCCGGGGCCGGGAGGCCGGACCGGCCGAATCCAGCAACTTGCGAATACGGTCCCGGATGAGGGCGGCCTCCTCAAAATCGAGTTCCTCTGCCGCGAGACGCATCTCCTCTTCGAGATTTGCTACGAGCAAGGGCAGCTTGTCCTTCCAGTACTTGCCCAGATGCGAGACCGAGAGTTCCCCGGAGGTGGACCCCGAGTTCTCGGCCAGTAGACCGCGGACCTCCTTCATCACCGTAGCGGGAACGATCCCATGGGCCGAGTTGTACTCGATCTGCTTCTGACGTCTTCGCGCCATCTCCCGGATGGCCCGTTCCATAGAACCAGTCTGCCGGTCCGCGTAGAGTATCACCTTCCCGTCTACGTTCCGGGAAGCCCGGCCGGCGGTTTGAATGATGGAGGTCTCGGAGCGCAAGTATCCTTCCTTGTCGGCATCGAGGATGGCCACAAGTCCCACTTCGGGGAGGTCCAGCCCCTCTCGGAGGAGGTTAACCCCGACAAGGACATCGAACACCCCAAGGCGCAGGTCGCGGATCACCTCGATCCGCTTGAGGGTCTCCACCTCGGAATGAAGGTAACGAACTTTCAGATCCTTGGACGCCAGATGATCGGCCAAGTCTTCCGCTGTCGCCTTGGTCAGTGTGGTGACGAGCGCCCGTTCCCCATGACCCACCTTCTGGCGGATCTCTTCGATCAGGTCGTTCACGTGTCCCTTTAACGGTCGTACCTCGATGGGGGGGTCCACGAGCCCCGTAGGTCGGATGACCTGCTCTACGACCGTCTGGCTCAGCTTGAGTTCGAGCGGACCCGGGGTGGCCGACACGAAAATGGCCTGAGGCGTGTGAGCTAGGAACTCCTTCCATTTCAGCGGACGGTTGTCGCGGCACGATGGCAGCCGCCACCCGAAGTCGACGAGGTTGTTCTTCCGGGTCCGGTCACCTTCGTACATTCCCCGGAGCTGCGGGAGCGTGACATGGGACTCGTCCACGAACGTCAGGCGGTCTTCGGGAAAGAAATCGAGGAGGGTAAAGGGGGGCTCACCGGGAGACCGTCCGGAGAAGAATCGAGAGTAGTTCTCGATGCCGCTGCAGTACCCGGTTTCTCGGATCATGTCGATATCATATTCGGTACGGGTCTTGAGGCGTTGGGCCTCGAGGGGCTTGTTCTGGTCCACCAGTTCCTTCACGCGCACGCCCAGCTCCGTACGGATCTCGGCAATGATGCTCTCCAGCTTCTCGGATGCCGTCACGAAATGGGTTGCCGGGAAGAGAGCGATCGCCGTCAATGGGCGAAGTTCCTCGCGTGTGGTGGGGTCCACTTCATGGAGCGTCTCGAGCACGTTTCCCGCGAACGTCGCCCGGTACATCCGGGAGACCGTGTCCATGATCTCCAAGGTAGAGCCGAGCACCCGGAAGCGGCCCCGGTCCAGTTCGACATCATTGCGTTCGTAACGCATGGAAACCAGTTTGGCCAGCAATTCGCGCCGAGGGAGGGCATCTCCGGTATGCAGTTCCAAGATGCTCGAGCGGTACTCCTCCGGGGAGCCAAGCCCGTAGATGCAACTGACCGAGGCGACGACAATCACGTCCCTCCGAGTCAAGAGCGCCTGTGTCGCTCGGTGGCGCAGTTGGTCAATCTCCGCGTTGACCGAGGCGTCCTTCTCGATGTAAAGGTCTGAGGCAGGAACATATGCCTCTGGCTGGTAGTAATCGTAGTAACTGACGAAGTACTCCACGGCGTTCTGGGGAAAGAGGGCACGGAACTCGCTCGTGAGTTGCGCGGCCAAGGTCTTGTTAGGAGAAATGACAAGTGCCGGCCGATCCAG
>JAKBKR010000322.1 GCA_021832495.1 bacterium
CACGATCACCACACCCGCCGTCAGCCGGAGCCTCCTTGATGATGGCCAGACGACCACCTTGAGCGCCCTGGCGAGCGTTGCCACGGGAACACCCACCTATGCCTGGATGGGTTTGCCCGGGGGATGCACGGGAACGAGCACGCCTACGGTCTCCTGCACTCCGCCGACCGGCACAGCGGGGACATACACCGTGACCGTTTCCGTCACCGACGGAAATGGGATGAACGTGAGCTCTTCTCCGGTCCAGATCACGGTGTCCGCCGCGCTCGGGATCCCTGGGGTTTCTGCTACGGTGACTGCGCTGGACGTCGGGATGGGCGTTACCCTCACGGTGACGGTCGCCGGCGGGGCCTCCCCCTATGCCTACGTCTGGAGCGGGCTCCCGTCCGGCTGCGCCTCCGTGGACGGGCCCTCGCTTTCCTGCGCCCCTTCCCAGAGCGGAACGTACACAGTCTCCGTCTCGGTGACCGATGGAAACGGAGCGGTCCGAACGTCCGCGGGGATCGCCCTTGACGTATCAGCGGCCCCCTTGGCGGGGACGCTAACGGTCTCGAAGAGCTCCCTGGACCTCGGGACCAGCACGAACCTCTCGGTGAGCCCGGTTGCGGGTACGGCCTCGTTCGGTGTGGTCTGGCACGGTCTCCCTCCGGGTTGCTCTAGCGCCAACGCGACCACGCTCGCATGCACCCCCAAGGCGCCCGGAACGTACTCCGTGTGGGTGACCGTGACGGATTCGAATGGAGAAAGTGTCACCGGATCTCCGCTAACCATCACAGTATTCCCCGCGCTTGGGACGGCGACGTTGACGGCCTCGGTGACGGCTTTGGACCTCGGGGAGAGCTTCAGCGTGGCCGCCGGCATATCTGGTGGGAGCGGTGCTTACACGTATGCCTGGTCTGGCCTTCCGCCGGGATGTCTCGGCGCCGACACCGGGACGCTGACGTGCGTTCCGACCGCGGCCGGGAACCGGAACCTCTCGGTGACCGTGACCGACTCCACGGGGTCGACAGCGAGCGCGTCCGTGAGCGTGACCGTGAACCCCGCCCTGCGGGTGACGCTCACGGCATCCCCGGCCTCGGCCACGGGACCCACCACCCTCACGTTCACCGCAAGTGTGAGCGGAGGAACCGGGTCCGTGGGCTACGCGTGGTACCTGAACGGTTCCCTGCTGTCAGGAAAGGCGAGTCCTTCCCTTACCCTTCCCGGGGCGAATCCGGGAACATACATGGTGAGCGTGGAGGTGACGGACGGGACGGGAGCGACAGCCACGAGCCTCCCCGCAAGTGTCGTGGTGTCACCGAAGGCTACGAGCGGCCCGGGGCCGTCCCCGACATCGGTGACGACCTCGCCGACATGGGTGGACTACCTCCTTGTGGTGCTAGTCGCCATCCTGGTCCTGATCGGGATAGCGCTCCTCCTGCAACTCTGGTCACGCAAGGGAGGTGGCCCGTCGGGCGTAGTCTCGTCCACCCAGACATCCCTGTCTCCTGGGGTCCACCAGGAGAGCCCTGGAGGGACCGTACTGCCACGTCCGGCACCTGCGCCTACCCCTCCCGCTCCAGGGACACCGGGTGAGGCGTAGGAAGGGGTCTTCCCCCCCGCTTCGTTGCCCATGTGAATTGCGCTGATAACCTCAGGCGGTTCTGCCCGTCTCTGGTCCTACAGCAACCGTTCTTGATACTCCACTACTTGGTCCTCCTTCACCTCTCCCCCCATCCCCTATCCGTCGTCTTCAGAGCACGGTCCGCGGAAGCAACTTCAGTAGAGAGACGAACACGCAAGTTCGAAGAAGGCTTGCGATGGACAAGAGCGTTGACAGTGGACTGTGATAAGAGACCGGATACAAACCTTCGATTGGGAATGGAGGATGTTCGTCCGGGCTCGCGCCCGCCGGATGATGTCTAACCTTGTCGTTCGCCGACCCTGGGCAGTCCCAAGAGGGCCACCGCATTGTCGTGGGCAATGGCGCGGATCTCTTTGTATTTGAATCCCAATCTTCTCAGCGAAAGCAAGCTCTTCTGGGGATCCGGGGCCAATGGGTAGTCGCTTCCAAACAAGAGCCGGTCGGTCCCCACCTTTCTCAGGACCCACGCCAGTTGCTTTGCAAAGGGGCTTGGGGCCAATAGCTCTCCAATCATCGAAACATCGATCCAAACCTGCCGGGGCCACCAAGGGTATAGGGATAGGATGGGATACACCAGCAATTGAGGAAAGTTCGGACCATGCGCGTGGGCCAAGATCAGACGGGCAGTAGGGACCGACAAGGCCAACTGCACGAATTTCCCGGCTGGGCCGGATCGAAAGGGGAATACGCGTCGAAAAGCACAGGCAGGCCGTTTTCCGTGGCCCGCTCCACAATCGAACGTACCCTTGGGTCGGCCACGTCGAACTGTTGGGTGTTAGGGTGGAGCTTGAGCCCCCGAGCTCCCAGCCGTGCCACCCGGTCGATTTCCCTGAGGGCAAACGCACCATCAAGCGGGTGAACCGAGCAAAATGGGAGGAACGGGCTCTTCGGTCTTCGGGACAGGGAAAGGACCCAATCGTTCCTTCGGCCTGTCTCCTCCCTGTTCGCTCGGGGGGCCATGGCCAGCGCGCAGGCGGCCCGAAGGTGTATGTTTCGTGTGGCCCTGAGGTAATCGTTCGGGCGATGGGACCAAGTCCCGAGTTCTGGGGCATCGCCCGATTGAAGATGAACGTGCATATCGATCACGGGCCCATCGTAGCGGGCTCTCTCTGGGGGCATGGTCACCGTTGTCTCCACGACATGTAGAGAATTAACACTGTCTGTTCTGTGCGGGGCTCGATGTTTTCGCCCATAGAAGGCGCTGACCGCTTTGTAAGAACTCAGCTCCCTGGCCCAACGCCGTAAGTGGTTGGCTCAATGGCTTCTGGGCCGGTCGTTGATTCACGGTTCTTGGAGTCCGCGCGCCGACGCTGGTAGGCCCTTCGACCCGCCCGCCTCAGTGTGGGCAAACTCTCCCCGCGCGTTTGTTCCGCCGTCCTCCGGCGTACCTCATTCATTCCCCTTGCGAGGATGTTCTGAGCGGCATTGATGTCCCG
>JAKBKR010000323.1 GCA_021832495.1 bacterium
GCTTTCCCTCCCGTTCCAAGAGGCCAGGGGTGTCGACCATCTGGGTGGGACCGAGGCGGTTCAGGGTCGCGTGCCCCACGACCGCCGAGAGCGTGGTGAACGGGTACGACGCTACCTTGGGATTGGCTGACGTGAGGAGGGCAATGAGCGAAGACTTTCCCACATTCGGGAAGCCCGTGACCACGACCGTGGACGATGCCGGATCGAGGGCTGGGCTCCGGCGGAGGACCCGCTGGGCCTTCTCGATCGTCACGAGATCCTCCTCGATCTCGTGGATCACGCTGGCGGCGCGGCCGTAGAACCGCTTGAGGGATTTTCGGAGGTCCTCCGGGTCCGAGAGTCCAGGGATCCTCCGTTCCTCCTCGGCGCGGAAACGGAGCAACCGCTCCTCGGCCACCCGGAGCCTCTTCAGGCTCCGCTCCAGTGTCCCTTCTCCGAGCCGGGCCGACAACAGGGAGCGGGTGAACGGGGCGAACTCGTCGAGCTTGCGGAAAGGCGCTCGCCGTCGGGACAGATGACGCAGGAGTACGCTGCTCGAGCGTGTGATCTTTCGAAGGGTGAGCGAGCGGCCCCGATCCTCCCGCGTCCTCCCTGAAGAGGAGATCCGGGTGGCCTGATGGAACGCGGTGTCGAGGATCTCCTGGGCCCGCGTCCCTTCCCGGCGCCCCGCAATGCCACCCGGCCGAGACCCCGGTCGCGACTGTTTGCGTGCTGGGTTGGGCATGGTCCTCATCAGGGGTGCTCTATCTTAAGGTCTGTGAGCCGGGAGGCCCGCCCCGTCCATGGGGGAATGGAAGTCAAACCTAACGTTATGGCGGCCCGAGGGGTCTGCGGCTCGACAGGGACCGGAATGCCGCCAAGAACGTGGTCGCTCGCGCATGGGCCATTATTCGATACGGGCCCCCGGAATCGACACCGGTGGAGAGGGTACTTCCACCCGCCCGAACGGGTGGCGAGTCGGATCGAAGAACGAGGACCCCCGTGCGCCGTGGTTGATGCAACTTGAGGCACATAGAACTCCTCCAAATTGGTTCGGGGAGGATGCTGCGGTCCTTCCTTCGCATCTCTCCCATCGGGTTGGCAAAAGATATGTGCCTTGCGAAGCATGTCTTTCCATTGTGGAGGAGAGGAAAGTTTGACACAACCGATCGGCACAACACAACCGGTGGTCTTCAACCTATTCCAAGACCTGTTGCTTTTCACCGACGAGGCATCGCGGGGGGGGAAGCTAGCCGTCTCCCGGGAAGCCTACATCCGTAACCTAAAGTCCCGCTTCCATGGCGTGGCGTTCAATCGGGTCCGGGATACCCTGCTCCAGTTGGAGGAGCGGAAGCTCTTGAAGGTCGAGTGGACGGGTCCGGAGACCTTTTCCGTCCGGATGACCGAGGTCAGTCAGAACCTGTTACACCCGCCCCCAGCTCCTCCGGCCAATCCACCTCCTCCTGCACCCTCACCTGCCCCCACCTCTGTTGCGGCCCCGCTCCCAGCCACTCCGCCGGTTGCCGCACCTGCTACCGCTCCCGTGCCGGAAAGTGCTGCCGCTCCGATTCTGCCCTCGACGGCACCCACGCCAGCAGCCCCTCCGCCACCCGAAACGCCCCCTTCCCCGCCGGTCACCGTACCTGTCCCGGCAACGCCAGTTCCCGCCCCTGAACCCGCGGTGCCCGCCCCCACTCCAGAAGTCCCGGTGGTGCCGCCCGCAAAGGAAGAGCCACCCGCTCCAGCGGCCGAGTCTCCAGCCGCCGAGATCGCTTCACCTCCGGAGGAAGCCCCTCCCACGTTCGGCGAACTGGCCCAACGTACCGGGGAGGAAGTGGGGTCTGCCGGATCGGCCCCCGTCAAAGGGGAAGAGGCGAACGCACCATCCGAACCATCGGACGGCGAGGTATCATCGCTACCCGAACAGGCCGGCGAGGTCCCCTTGGAACCCGAAGAACCCTATCCGGCGGAAGGGGAGGCCGGCACGGAGGTCGAGGAGACCGAACCAACCCCCGAGGTTTCCTCCTTGGGGGAGAACGAGCAAGTGTCGAGCAATGTCGCGGCTTGGCAGGAGTGGATATCCCGTCAGACCCAGGACCTGACCGAACGGGAAGCCCAGTTGCAGACCCGAGAGCATGCCATTGCCGCGCGGGAGGACGCATTCCAGAAATGGGCCTCGGACGTCATCACGCAGTATGAGGAAGTGGACAAGAACCTCCAGCAATTCCTAAGCCGCACCCGAGAGCAACTGGCCAAGGACGAGAAGACCCTGGCGGAACTCGTGAAGAAGCAGCCATCGCCTTCCGAGGCGGTGAATGCCCTCTTGAGCACCGTTCGGAACTTGCGTGCCAAGCTCGACGAGATGCACCGACAGCGGTCCAAGTCCCGAAGGGCCAGTGTTGAAGCCCGGAACGCGCTCAAGCTGGGCCCAGAGATCACCGGGAACCCGGGAGAGGGATTCTCTCCGCGGTGAAGAAAATCCTCTTGGGCATGGGCGATCGAGGCCGAGTCGGGGAGCGGGTCCCAGTTCGAGGAAATCTCCACCGAGCGGAGGGTCTCGGGGATGCGGTGTGGACCATTGGGGAGCTAGGTCTTATATGGTGAGACGTGTTCCCGCCGTCGTGCCTGACGCCGTGCAGAAGCTCCGATGTCCCTTCTGCGGCCAGGAAGAGTCGGAGCGCGCGATCATTGAGGGGCAACGCCTCATCATCTTCCCGTGCATGTTCTCTCCGCTCGTAGACTCCAGCATCCCGGAGGAAGAGTTGGGAACTTACCTCCGCGAAAACTACGGTGGGGACCCGGGCTACTTCCGTCGGCAATGTGATCGTCTCCATCTCGCAGTGGTCAAGGCACAGGCATGATGGGTCCTCCGCCTCCGGTTCGTAGCCCGGTCGATGTGCCGCGTCACGTGCTCGTGCTCGATACTTCCAAGAGCATGCTGGCCCCGATCAGCGGCGCGCCACGGCGGAAGATCGAGGTCGCCCGGGAAGCGGTCGGCAAAATCCTAGAAGAGGTGGCGTCGCAGCACGCCTTTTTTGGCATGGTCGTATTCAATTCCACGACCCGAGTGCTCTTT
>JAKBKR010000324.1 GCA_021832495.1 bacterium
ACGGAGGTGGGACGGGACGTTCTATTGAAAGCCGCACCGACCATCAAGCGAACGACCATGGAGCTTGGCGGGAAGAGCGCGAACATCCTCTTGGAGGACGCGGACCTCGACCGAGCCATCGATGGGGCGCTCTTCGGGATCTTTCTCAACTCGGGGCAATTGTGTGAGTCCGGAAGCCGGCTCCTCGTTCCCCGGAAGCGGGAGGCCGAGGTGCTCGAGCGGCTCACGGCGCGGGCGCGCGAGATCCGCCTCGGGCTGCCCACTTCCTTTGACACCGACATGGGTCCTCTCGTGAGCCGAGGGCAACGGGACCGGGTCGAGGAGTACATCCGCTCTGGCGTCGAGCAAGGGGCGAAGATCTCGACGGGAGGGAAGCGCCCGACGAACCCCGAGCTCGAGAAGGGGTTCTACGAGGAGCCCACGATCTTCACCGGGGTAAGTCCGGATATGCGGATCGCCCAGGAGGAGATCTTCGGGCCGGTCCTCGCCGTGGTGCCGTACGAGTCCACGCAGGAAGCGATCGACATTGCGAACCGGACCGTCTTCGGACTCGCCGGAGCCGTCTGGAGCCGCGACCCTCGCAAGGCCACGAAGGTGGCCCGAGAGCTCAAGGCGGGCACGATCTGGATCAACGACTACCACATGCTTTCATGCCATGCACCGCGCGGGGGGTACAAGCAGTCCGGCATCGGGCGGGAGCTCGGTGAGGAGGCGCTACTCGAATTCACTGAGACGAAGCACCTGTACTATGACGAGGCCGGGATCCTCACCCCCCTCTCCCGCGGCTTGGTCCTCCCCCCCAAAGAGGGCTGACGACTTCGCGCTGAAAGGAAACGTCTAAATAGCCCCAATTCTGTGTTCTCGGGTGATGCCCAAGTCGGTGAAGAAGGGGGCCAAGTCCAAACCGAAGTCTCGCAAGGCCGCCCCCAAGGCGACCAAGCCGGTGAAGACTGCGAAGAAGGCCACCCCCAAAGCGGAACCCCCTACCGAAACCGTGGAAGCGGTGTCGCCGGTCCCTCCGACCTTCCCAGAACATCTCCTCACCTTGTCCTTCCTTCGGGACGACGGGGAGTTCTGCGTACGGCTGGAGAAAAACACCGGCACAATGACCGAGCTCAAGAACCGTTCTCCGGACCTTCTCCTAAGGATGGTTGCTGGCGAGCTCGAAGACCTCCTCGGCTGAACCGGCGGTCCCTGCGGGGCAACACTCCGTCAAGCAGTCCTTCGACCACAACGAGCCGCACGGGTCGGTTCCGGCGACCGGTCCGCACCTCGACGAGCTCGCTCTGTTCTCGAAGGAGGAACCCCGGTGGATAATTGTCGAGCACGGCGTAGCCCGCCCCTTCCTGGATCGTGAGTTCGACGATGTTTCGACCCGGAGCGAGCCACCGCAGCCGCCGCCCCGGCAGCGCCCGCAGGAACCGGGGGGTCCGATAAAGCGTCAGGAGATACCCGATGACGAGGATCAGCGGGAGAAGTGCCACCAGGAACAGAAGGTCCCCAACCTCGATGCTGAAGTAGGGCTGTGTGCTCGAATAGAGGATGAACCCTGCGACCAGCAGGAGCGGGGCCAGGAGATACCCATAGAGGAACAGCCGCATGGACCAGAGAAAGGCGGAGGTGTTGTCGAGGCGGATCCACTCCTCCGAAGCCTCGGTTGCCATGCACCCCAAGGAGCGATCCGAAGTGAAAAACCTATTGTACCCTTCCCGGCTCGTGCCGTTGAGCCCTGGATGCATTCCACCACCACCCCTCGGATTTCCCCGTTCACCGTTCTTCCCATGGCCTCCGGTGCCCGCGGCCCCCTCGCCAGCGGCTGCGAGCAATGCGAGGTGGGCCAGAAGATGGTCCTCTTTGTCTCAGGGTTGTGCCCTTTCCGCTGTTTCTACTGCCCGGTCTCCGAGCGGCGGAACCAAAAGGATGGGGTCTTTGCCAATGAACGCCCCGTCGCTTGCGATGAGGATGTGCTGGCGGAAGCCCGGGCGATGGGCGCCTCGGGTACCGGCATCACCGGGGGAGATCCCCTGTTCTCCTTTCCCCGCACCCTTCATTACGTCAAGCTCCTCAAACGCGAACTCGGACCCGACCACCATATCCACCTCTACACTCGAGAGCCCAACCCGAAGAAGCTCCAGGCTCTAGCCGAGGCGGGTCTCGACGAGGTCCGCCTCCACATCCCGCATTACCTCTGGGGTGCCATGGAAAGCCGGGGCCAGGCGTTCCGTCAGGTGTTCGACCTCGCGCCCGCCTGGGGGTTGCGACGTGGGGTGGAGATCCCCCTTATTCCCGACAAGGAGGCCGATCTCGGGCGGCTTTTGCGATCGCTTGCCAAGATCGGGGTCGACTTCGTCAACTTGAACGAGTTCGAGTTCTCTGAGACGAACGAACGGAACCTGATCGCTCGCGGATACCATGGGAACCCCGGAGGCGGTTGGGGGGTCCAGGGGAGCCGCATCGTCGCCCGACGCATCCTAAAACAAGATTGGGGAGTCCCCGTCCATTTTTGCTCCTCTGGGTTCAAGGACTCCGTCCAACTGCGGCAACGCCTGCTGCGCAGGGGCGCTAAGACCGCGCGGCCCTTCGATGTCCTGACCGCCGACGGAACCGTGGTCAAGGGCATCATTGAACCGCTGGGGCAAGGACGTTCCCTCGTACCGATCGTCCGGGATGTGCGGACGGTCCTCAGGCTTGCGCCGGAGATGTACTACGTAAACGCCGAGCGCCGACGTATCGAGGTTTCGCCCTACCTCTTGCGCCGCGGTGCCAAAGGCCTGCGATGGCCCGCCTTCGAAGTGGAGGAGTACCCGACCGCAGACTCGATCGAAGTGGAGCGGGCCCCGCTCAACCGGGCCGCCCGGGTCGCACTCGCCCTTCCGAGCCGGATCGGCACAGGCGGGGTATAGTTCTCGTCACATTCGTGCCCACCGAACGTGATGAACCGCACGTCTCCGCGTTGATGCTTGATGGAACACGGCCCCCAGCCCTTGTTCTCCTCCCCATACCACATCGGGCAATCCCGGCAGTGGAGCACTTCTTCCCCCTTCGCTG
>JAKBKR010000325.1 GCA_021832495.1 bacterium
CGGCGTGCGGACCCCGCTTCACCGTGGCTTCGGTGATGTGGCTCAGCAGCACGTCGACTTTGCGCTCCCGGAGCAGGCTGAAGATACGCTGGATCTTCGCCCGGGACGCCCGTACGGTGACCGACATCCGCCCTTCCTCCACGGGGATGGGGAGAACAGGGGCTACCCCCAAACCCTGCAACGTGTCAATGAGCGCCCCCGCCCGCGTGGTCAGCCGGATGAGAAGACGCTGCGAGGTCTGGTCGAGGACCTCGACCACATTCGGCCGGGATTGTTCCACGATGGTCGCGCTCGTCCGGGGATCCGAGAGGTCTCCCCGAATCTCGAGGTCCATCACAGCGAGGCTGTTCCCCAGCGGAAAGAGGGAGGTGATCCGGACGTCGAGGGTCGGAAAGACTGTGGAGATGCCGGGGAGCCCTACCCCTTCCGGGTCGAATGTCAGATTGAACCGGGCCGTCATCACTTTCTCGGCCATCGCATCCAACGGGAGACCGACCACCCTTGGGAAGGTGACCGTGTTGCTGTGGATGGAGTCCGGGGCACTTCCCCTGGATGGAGTGATGACCCCGTCGTGGTCCGTCGGGGTGCGTTGGCGGGAAGGGGTTGAAGGGTTCTGACGTGGCTTCAAGGTCGGATTCGAAAGCTCCATACCCTATCTATGCGAGGGAGGGATTTCCGTGGACCCCCGCACGGGAACGGGCTCGGTGTACTCCGAACAGGTTCGGGATTTCCTTGGACGGGATTTGGACATCGGGAACGCGAAGAATGTCCGCCTACCGTAGTACATTAGAAACGTCCTTGGGACCAAACCAAGTCCAGGTCCCTGCTGACCCGGACGCTACCCGCCCAATCAAGCGCAGTCTGTTCAGAAGGCTCCCGCAAACACGTCCCTGAGGGGATCGTCCAGCATGGGCGGTGCCGGAGGGTTTGCGGCGGGATGCTGGGGAGGGAACGCGGGAGTTCTCCCCTCCAAGCCTGGCTTCTTTCCGTTCGGGTCGACGCCAGTCACTTGACGCTTCCGGCGAACCCGTGCGCCGTAGAGCACGATGGCGACAGCTACCGCCGCCAAGAGGACAAAGATCATCCAATCCCCGATGGGAAGACCCGAAGTGGACTGGGACCCCAGCACGGTAACGGGATGCTGGAAACCGCTCAACGCGCTTGACCATGCGCTCACTTTCCCCGCCGCATCCGTGACATTGACCATGGGGTAGTAAGTTCCGGGCCCGGTGTAAGTGTGGGAGACCTGATGGGCTCCTAAGGATGCCAAGCTGGTACCGTCCCCGAAGTTCCAATGAAGCAGGTACGGGGCCGTACCCCCATGGACCGATGGGAAGAAACCCACGGTGAGCGGACCCGGACCGTTCATGCGCAACATGGTCACGGAAATGGCCAGGGGCTCGGGCCCGGTGCTCTGGGCCGCGGGATTCGTCACCGTCACGTACACACCGCTCGTCGCCGCATCCCCTGCAGAGTCGGAGACCACTATCTGGGCGACATAGACCCCGGGAAGTCCGTAGGTGTGGGTGACACGCGATCCCGTACCTATCGAGCTTCCATCACCAAAGTTCCAGCGGTAGGTGTAGGGCCCCACACCGCTCGAAGCGGAAGCTCCGAGTTCCACGGTCAGGGGTCCTGGGCCTGTTGCCGGGGAGGCGGAAAGGGACAGGTCGAGCGAAGTGGTCAAGTTGCTCGTCGGGCGTTCGTACGCGATGATCGTGACGACGGATTGCGCAACCGTGCCGGTGCTGTCAACTACCGTGACCACGGCGGAGAAGGTTCCGGCTGTGGAGTAGACATGGGTCACGTTCGCTCCCGCGGCGGAAGCGCCATCTCCGAAGTCCCAGAGGTAGGTGTATGGGGCGACCCCTCCTGAGGCTGTGGCATCCAAGGCCACTCCCAACGGGGTCTCCCCCGTCGAAACGTTGGTCGATGCGGAGACAGACAACGAGCCAGCGGATGGCGCTAGCAGAATGACGGGCACAGTCGCCGTGGCGGAGGCGCCCAGCCGGTCCTGCACAAGGAGTGTGAGGTTCTCCGTGCAGCGGCTCGTCCGGCACTGGGAGGGTAGGGCACCGTAGGTGTGACTGACGATCTGGCCCGACCCGTTACTGCCATCCCCGAAGTTCCAGTTGAAGGTATAGGGAGCCGTTCCGCCCGTGGCGTTTCCCGTGACGGTTACCGACAGCGGCGGGTACCCCACGCTTGCGGAATCGAAGTTCACTTGGGCCACCAGTTGGTTCGGGGTTGGGGAGACAACGATCACATTCCCGCTAGCCGTCGCCCGGTCCCCCTTCGCGTCTGAGACCGCGACGGAGAGAGTGTAGCTCCCGGGGTTGTCGTAGGTGTGGGCTGTGGTCGCTGTGGACCCATTCGCCACGGTACCGTCCCCGAAGTCCCACAGGTAGTGATAGGCGGGATATCCTCCCGAAGTGGAAGCGGTGACCGTGACCGTAAGTGGGGCATCCCCCTGGGCGGCGGAGTCGAAATCGATGGTCACCCGGAGGGGGTTCGCCGCTCCGACCACTACCAGTGCCGTGACGGCCGTGACCGTGTTACCGCGGGCATCGGTCACGGTCACGGCCGGTGAGTAGTTGCCAGGTGAGGTTGGGACGCAGCTGATCTGGCTCGCATTCGTGCCAGAACACTGGGGAGGCAAGGAGCTGTAGCTGTAACTGAACGGTGGAGTTCCCCCGGTGACGTTCACGATCCCTTGGGTCGTGTTCCCGACCATGATGGTGGCCGGGTGGAACGTCCAACTGCTGATCCCGAGCTTGGGATTCACAGCGATCGGTGTCTGTGCGCTCGCCGAGTGCCGTGCCATGTCGACTATGAACACCGTGACCGAGAAGTTCCCGACTGCCGTGGGAGTGCACACGACCGTCGTGGTGTTCGATGATGTGCAACCTGGGGGAAGCCCGGAGTAGGAAACAGTGTAAGGAGGGCTCCCACCCGAAACAGAGACCGAAAGCGTAGTGGACCCACCGAGATCGAGCGTCGCCGGGGTAGCGGTGAACGAGGTGATGATCGGAGGGGTCTGT
>JAKBKR010000326.1 GCA_021832495.1 bacterium
CTACGGAGTTCGCTCAACCTCACGCTTTCGAACGGGACCCGATACGTGATGCTATCCCGTGGGTTCTTTTCGGGTGCGCTCTGGCAGAAGGCCACCTTGGGACCGGGGGGTCATCCCATCCTCAACCTGACGCTTCTGAACGTTTCTGGGGTGAGCCCAGAGACCTCGATCGTGGTCGTTGCTGACACGGCGGCCCCCTGGCTATGGCTTTTTCTCGGTGCAGCGCTCGTACTGGCGGGTGCCGGTGGGTTCTTGTGGGTTCGCTCCGAGCGTCAAGCGGCCAAGACATCCGGAGCAAGTCCTTGGCGCCGTCGGAAGTAGGCGGAGAGCGCCTTCGGGAACAAGTGAACCAGCGACGGAGACTGCCCCAGCAGTTCGCGAATGGTGACGGTGGGAAAGTCGATGTCCCCGAAGGCCACGATGGTCGATACGAGCTTGGAATCGCGGAGGATCTCGAGGACCCGGTCCAGGTCCCGGTCGCTTAATTGGACGAAGAGGCGCCGGAAGTATAGCGCCCGGTCGGTCTCCCCACCCAGTTCCTCCCGCCAATGCAGATCATATGCTCTTAGGCGGGAGGCGGAGAGGTCCTGATCCGCCAGAGCGCCGTGGGCCACGTCAGCCGCGATCTCTGCCGCCCGCATCCCGGTGAATATCCCACCACCGGACAAGGGCTTTACTTGGGCCGCTGCGTCCCCCACCAGCAGGCCGTGGTCCGTGGAAATGTTTGGTACCCGACCGATCGGGATCCCGCTCACGATCGTCCGGATCGGGCTCGGGAACCGCGTCTTGTAGCGCCGTTCCATCGCGCGTACTAGATGTTCATATCCTTCGATGGCGAGCAATCCGTTCCGGGCGTTGATCCCGACCCCTACCCGGAGGTTGCCTTCCCCGTCCGGTATCGACCAGCCAAAGAATCCCGGGGCCAGTTGACGGCCTAGATAGATCTCAACCTCGTCTTGGGGAGCATCGGCGAAGGGAATGTCCGCCTCGAACGCGGGGAGGATCTCGATCGGTCGGCGTAATCGCAGTCGGCGCGCGACTGTGCTTGCCACCCCGTCCGCACCGATCAACAATCGGGTCTCCACCGTGTTGGGCCCCCCCGGTGTCTCAATCTCGATCTGTAGTGTCGATCCTGGGGCGGTGGGACCTTGGACGATCTTTCGGAACTTCCAGCCGGTCCGGATCTGCACATTGCTTCGGGCCGCTCGTTCTGCCAATAGGAAGTCGAGCTGTTCCCGGGAGATCACATGGGCCCGGGTTTCCCCCGCCTGGAACCTCAAGGGGCTCATGGAGGGGCTCCAGATGGTGGCGCCGCCTAGGTGATGACGGACCATCTTGTTCGTCCCGGCCATGTCGAGCACCCGTTGGGACACCAGACCCGCACACTGGACCGGCCGGCCGACCAGGGGATGCTCCTCGAGTAGAATGACCGACCATCCTCGCCTGGCAAGATGGTGGGCTGCGGTGCTCCCGGCCGGGCCGGCACCCACCACTACTACGTCCACTCGCTCCATTGTCGGACCGATGCGGTGGGAGTACTTGACTCCCTCGTTTCGCCCTCGCCCTGACCTTATTGGTAGCAATCAAGATATACCCGGTTGGGCTGGCACCTCCCATGGTGGTCGTCAAGGCATACACGGGGCATATCGTGTTGAATGAACGCTACACATTCAAGAGCCTGCAAGAGGTCTACCCTGACATCCATCGGAAGGTCATTGAAGCCGGTGCCCCCACCGCCACGCAAGAGGACCCGGCCGTAGGGGAGCTCATCTTGGATGAGAACATCCGGGCCATCAAGGCCGACAAGAAGCCTTCGGGTATCAACCGGTATGACTTGGGAGGCGTTCGGCTCATCTTTCCCATCCGGGAAGATGGTCAGGTCGAGTTCTACGTCAGCAAGCACGCTCGTTGCCCCGAGGTGGTTGGCCTTACCGAATCGATATCGTCCATGCTGAAGAAGGCGGGTCTCAAACACTCCACCGCCTACGACCGATCCCCCATGCTCAATTCACGTTCGGCATTCCAATCCCCCGTACCTCCGACGCCGTAACCGGATGGTGCGGCCTGATCGCACCTTTCGTTATGCGCTCGCCGTGGTGGCGACCGCCGCCGGTGTACTTTCCCAGTACGTCATTCCCTCGAGTTGGATCCCGGCCGGCCTGGTAGGTTTTGTCCTAAGCCTTCTTTTGGTCTATGGGGTTGGCCTCGCCGCCTTCTTCTTGCTCTTCGGCATCACTCCCCTTCGAAACTTCTTCCGCCGCTCCGGTTTGGCCGGGGTGGAGACCGTGCGATGGTATGGGGTGTTCGGATTCCTGGGATTCATCCTGGCCTTTGTCCTTCTCATCGCCTATCTGGCCATAGAGCCGCATCGGGCGGAGGAACTGATATCAAGGCAGACCCAAGTGATCCAGGCGGCCTCGTCGGAGCCCCTCTTCTACATCCTGTTCTCGATATTCTTCGTAGGATTCGTGGAGGAGACGCTCTTCCGAGGATATGTCCTTGGGACCGTCCTTCACCTCCAGGGGACCCGGAGTTGGTCCATCCATGCCCTTTGGACTTCGTTCCTGTTTGCCGGTGTCCACCTCTACTACGCGCAGACGTACCTTGAGGTCTCTCCCGTGTATTACGCGCAACTGGTAACCTTGGCATTGGCCTTTTCCTATATCTACATCTACTCCGGAGGGAATCTCTTGCTGCCCGCTCTTCTCCACGGGGCATTCGACGCCATCAGCTTCCTATCGCTGGCCCCGGGATGGTTCGAAGCAAGCGCGGTGATCCGCTATGCGCTGCTGTTCGGGTGCGCCTTTATCGCTCTGAGCCTCTATGCCCGGCAAGGGAGATTTCCAAGGCCACAATGGGAGGGGCGGCAAGAGATCCTGCCCGGATACTGGCCCCCAGGGGTCCCTCCCGAGCCTCCGGGCATCATCCCCCCCCATCCCGAACCGAGTTCCAGCCTTTAATAGGCTCGACCGTTACCCGGACCGGGGGTGATTTTCGTGGGCAAGGCAAAGGCGGTCGCCGAATGGGGCCAGTTGCGG
>JAKBKR010000327.1 GCA_021832495.1 bacterium
ACCGGATGAGACCAAATACATGGGCCCAACAGGGTTGCCTGGGGTCGGAGTGAGCGTCATGTTCAGGTATGTGCTTCCACCGTAAGGATTATTCATGAGCTCAACAGGAGTATAAACCTGGATGGTCTTTACCGGATGGCCGATCACGCACTCCGACCTTTCGAAGTCCAATAGGATGAGTGAGGAAGCAGCTCCGAAGATGATCAACGCCATTACAATCGCCCAAAACTTCCTCGTTCTCTTCCTTCTTCGCTCAGGGAGAGGCGTAGCGGTGGAAGGATGACCTGTGATGGCATCCACGTCGGTGGTTCCTGCGGGTGATTCGGGCGGCGTAGTAACTCCTCTAGAATTGGTCAGCATCGGTTCATACTAATGTATGGCGGGAGGGGTCAAGTCTGCAACTGGGGTGCGAACTGCTACAAGGGTCTCCCCGGGAAAATGGCTCCGCTGCCAGGGTGCGGCTGTAGTCACCAGCCGAACTTGGTCACGGTGAGTCGTTCTCCGCCGTAGAATAGCGTAGCCTATAACTTGTGCTAACTTTCCGTTCCACCGCCGACACTGGGCTTTCCCCTCATTTATCACTCTCGGAGTGAGGCGACCCCCATTTCCCCTGTACGTCGTTATATACGCGAGGGCCATGGGGAGGGCAGTAGTGCCTCCGTATGAGCTGGGGGTTCGAGTTCAAGACTGTCCACGGCTGCCGCTACCTCTACCTCATCGAGAAGAAGCGCCTCCCTCAAGGCCCCGTAATGTCCGTCAGATCTATGTGGGGAACGCCGATACCCTTCTTCGCAAGCTCGCGAGCCCGGGAGAGCCCCTCAAGTCCTTCGAATTCGGGAAGATGGCCGCCCTCCTTCACGCTGCCCGGGAGACGGGTCTCCTCGAGGCCTTCTCCCGGTTCTGCCCTCGCAGCCTCTTCGACGGCTACTCGGTGCAGCACCTCCTCTTCTTCCAGCTCGCGGCCCGCGTGGAGAAAACCCTGAGCCGAGAGGCCATGGCCGAGTGGCTGGACGAGTCCGCTCTCAGCCTCCTCCTTCCCGCCACCGGTCCCCCCTCTCCCCGCACCCTCCGCCGCTACCTTAAACGCCTCTATGGAGCAGGGGAGGGGGAGAAGCGGGGAGAGGGGTTCCTCTCCCGCTCGGTGACCCATCGGATCGAGTCTCATGTGTTCCAGACGCTCTTGAAGAAGGGGCTGGAGCCCCGCTGGATGCTCTTCGACACCACCAACTTCTTCGCGGATCACCAAGGGGGCCGCCTGATGAAGCGGGCCAAGTCCAAGCAGAAACGGAGGGACAAGCTTCACGCGGGGCTTGGGCTGGTGACCCTAGGCAATCTTCCCACCCTGAGCGAGGTCTACCCGGCGAACGAAGGGGACGCCAAGGTGTTCGCCCGGGTCTTTGACACCTTGGTGAAACGCCTCGTGGACCTGGAAGTGGCCACGGAGAAGCTCGTCATGGTCTTCGACCGGGGGATCAACTCCAGGGAGAACTTCGAGAAGGTGACGGAGGCGATGCACGTGATCGCCTCCCTGAACCGACAACAGGCGCAGAAGCTCTACCAGATTCCTCTCCAGCGGTACGAGGGGGTGGTCCCGGGTGCGAAGGGAGGTCCTGTGAGAGGCTTCCCTTCCCGATGGAACGGGTTCGGGCAGGACTGGCGGGTGCTGGTGACCTACCGGGAAGGCACGGCGGAGCGGGAGGCGAAGACCTGGGAAGAGATACGCAACCGAGTCCTCACCAAGGCGGAGGGGTGGCGGAAGGAGCCGGCGCACAAGGAGAAGGCGCTGTGGCGACGGCTCTCGGAACTGGTTCCGAAGCCCTACCAAGCGGAGTTCGAGGTGAGCGTGGAGACGGTGAAGCTCCAACGGAAGGGGAAGGAAGTCCCAGGATATCTCCCGGTGGTCCGAGTGAATGCGCAGGCGGAGGCGCGGCTGAGGGCCTCCTTCGGGAAGACCGCGATCATCACGGATCTCCCGAAGGAGGAGGTGTCGGATGCGGAGGTCGTGGAAGGGTTCGTGGCCCGTTCGGCGGTGGAGGACGACTTCCGTTGGCTCAAAGACCGTTACGTGGTGTCGGTGAAGCCCTTCTGGGTGTGGCATGACGCCACGGTGGCGGGGCACACGTTCCTGTGCGTGATGGGGCTCTTGCTGCTCCGGTATCTGCAGTGGGAGCTGCGAAAGGATCCGGTGACGATGAAGGAGTTGGTCGAGGGGCTGGAGAGGATCCGGGTGGTATTGGTGCGAACACCGGAGGGGAAGCCACGCTTGGTACTGGAGAAGATGGGGCGAAAAGAGGCCCAACTGTTCTCCCGGCTGAACCTGGCGCAGTTCATTCCGGCGTGAGGGGAAGAGCGAGGGAGGGGGTGTAGTGCTACAAGTTTCTCGCCGAAGAATCGACTCCGCTGACCAAGTTCAGCCGAGAAACTCGCTCCGCTGTCCAGGTACGGCCCAGCTCCTCTGGTGATGGTACGCGCTCGCGTAAAAGGCACTCTCCCTTTGTCTTTGAAATCTTTGGAAACACATCGGCCCGAACATGTCGGAATCTCAGGTACGACTTGAGAGACTCGAACCACTTGCTGATGTAAGAATCAAGTCGCCCGTTCCGTTTGAGCGTGGACGCACATCCCGTGAGCAGGCTTCTAAGTCGGTCGGGATCATCCCTCGCAAGGACTACCACCTGCTCGGCGGTCATTTTGAGGGAGTCGCAAATCAGGGACAGTTGGCGAGCGTATGTATCTGCGCTCAAGCGTGACCGCAATGAGCGCTCCTCGTACCACTCGCGAACCTTCTGGTCTCCTGATAGAATCCCGCGCAGTCGTCCCGGTTCCTTGCGGTGCCTCTCTGGACTCTTTGGTCTCTGGGGCGCTTTCTTTCCGGGCATGACAAAGTCAGTGTTCGACCACTATCTAGTGGTTTTCGAACACCCCGGGTCAATGTCGGGAGGGGGATTTGAACCCCCGGCCCCGGGATTTCTCCGGCTCCGAACCCGCTGTCGGCAAGTTCGGACCCATATGAGTCCCGTGCTCTAACCAG
>JAKBKR010000011.1 GCA_021832495.1 bacterium
GCCTGTCCGGACTGTGCGGGGCGCGGGGAGAAGGATGGTACGAAGTGCCCCAAGTGTGACGGCAAAGGTTGGCAGACCGCGGTCGACAAACCCCGGAAGGCGTGTGGGTACTGCATGGGCTCCGGGAAGACCTTGGGTGGCGGCTGCAAGCACTGTGGTGGAAGTGGGTACATGGAGTTGGACGCCAACGGCCAACCCATCGACCTCGCCCTCGGGGCGAAGGCGAGGGAACAGAAGTGTTCCTACTGCCTTGGGTTCGGTTTCCGCCCCGGCGGGTACAAATGCGACTCCTGCGGCGGGACTGGAAAGAAGATATAGGAACCGGTGTTCCGGGTCCCTCGTGGCCGGGATAGGGTAGTCTGGTCCATCCTGGGGGACTGTGGATCCCTCGACCCGGGTTCAAACGGAAGCGGGGAATCCCCCCGTCTCCTGGAGTTCTCGGTCCCGGCCCTCCAACCCCGCCGGCGACAACCGGTCCAGGACCTTCGGCAGGTCCTCGAGGGAATAGTCCGCCCACGCCGCCCCCAGCCGCATCAGGTCTTGCGGGGTCATCACCCACCCCGGTAACCGGCACGCCCGTCCCACCACGATGATCCCCGGGAACCGCTTGGCGATCTCCATGTCGAAACGGGAATCGCCTACCAGGACGAACGGAACGCCGGGCCATCGTTGGCGGTAGGCCTCGAGATGGACATCTTTCGTCCCCTGTCCGGCCCCCATGACGTCATCGATGAGGAACGCGATCCCTTCCCTTTCCAGGATAAGGTCGGCCATCTCCCGCTCGGCTCCGGTGGCCACCACAAGGGTCCAGCCCGCACGCACCAGGCTCTTGAGCATGAGCGGGACCTCGGGAAAGAGCTTCACCTTGGAATAAGCCTCGGCGATCTTCACCTCGTGGAAGTGCAGGGCGACCCGGTGGATCTGCTCCCGGGAACTTTCCGGGTAGAGCTCGAGGAGCTGCCGCTCGAAAGGCATCCCCGTGGAGGCGTAGTACATTGCATGCGCCTCGGGAAGAGGGGTACCGAAGGCCTCGTGCATCACCCGGGCGGCGGTATCCCCGATCTCGCGCATGTCGTCGACTAGGGTCCCGTCGAGGTCGAACACAACGATCCCTCTCAAAGGCTTGGATGGGGCGCTCACGATTGACTACGGCCAGCCTCCGGGCATACTTGGGCTTGGCGCCCGTCCGTCGGGCGTCAGCTTGATGGGGTCCGGAGCCTCTGGCACTCCAGCGCATGGCACGGAAGAGCGACGGACCTCCGGGACCGACGGCGGCCGACATCACCCGGCGGTACATCGACGAACACCCGTCCATCCAGGACTGCCTCGGATGGGATGTGATCAACTTCACCGCTCTCGCCCGCCGCATCCAGGAAGAGAAGGGACTGAAGAACGAAGAGGCGATCACCGTGGCCTGCCGCCGCTATCAGCGTCACATGCATTCCGGCGTCTCCCGTGAGGAGCACATCCTCGGGGTGATCCGGGACTCCCGGATCGAGGTGCGCACCCGGGTCGCCATCATCGCGGCGCGCAATGATTGGGAGGTCCTCCTTCGAATGGACGAGGCAGCCGACGAGCTCCTAAAGGACCGCCGCCACCTCCTCCAGTTGATCCAAGGACAGGCCTCGCTCACCGTCCTCCTCGAAGACGACCTCCTCGCCACCGTCCTCGAAGCGCTGCCCAAGGACCATGTCCTCCGAATCCACCGGGGGCTCGCCGCCCTGACCGTGCGTTCGCCGATGACCATCATGGAAACCCCGGGAGTGCTCGCCTTCATGGCGAGCTCGCTCTCCCAGCGGGGGATCAACTGCCTCGAGATCGTGAGCTCGCACAACGAGAGCACCTTTGTCCTCGAGGAACGATCGCTCTTTCCGGCGTTCGAGGTCCTCGGAGAGCTGATCCACTCCGGTGACGGCGACTCGGAGACCGAGAAAGTGTCGCCTGCGCGACCTTCTATCCGCTAAAGGGACATCCGAACGGGGGACGAGTTCCCTCGCCGACACCGGGCTCATAGCCTCCGTTCCACTTCCGTTCCTTTAGGAGTCAAGGCAAATTGTTGGAGAGATCGGTGGCCGTCGTGGGGGCGAGCGGTTATCTGGGAGCGGAGGCCGTCCGACTCCTCTCCGGCCATCCTTCACTGCACTTGACCCAGGCCGTCTCAGCCCATCACTCCGGTGAGCCGCTGTCCAAGATCCTTCCCTGGATCCCCCGGAGCCAGGACCTGCGTCTCGCAAGCCCATCGGACCCGCTCGATGTCGATGCGGCCATCCTGGCGCTTCCCTCCGGGGAATCCTTGCGCGTCGTTCCGGACCTCCTCGCGCGCGGGATCCGCGTGGTCGATCTTGGGGCGGACTACCGTCTCACAACCCCGGGCCTCTACGAGAAGGTCTACGGAAGGGTCCATACCGATCCCGAAGGGCTCGCTTCGGCGGTATACGGTCTGACGGAACTCAACCGGGAACGGATCGCCACCGCCCGGCTGGTGGCCAATCCTGGATGCTACCCTACAGCGACCCTGCTCGCACTCGTGCCGTTGGCCCGGGCGGGGGTCCTCCCACCCCATGTCATCGTCGATGCGAAGAGCGGGACCTCCGGAGCAGGGGCCGCCCCCGGACCGCTGACCCATCATTCCGAGGCCGCGGCCTCGGTCACCCCGTACGGAGACGGAATGCACCGCCACCTCCCCGAGATCCGGCAAGCCCTCGGGATGCTTGCCGGAACCCCCGCTCATGGGTCGCCAGGGATCACGTTCTCACCCCATCTCGTACCCCTCGTTCGCGGGATCTTGTGCTCGATCTATGCTCCGGGGGTAGACCCTACCCTTCCCGAGCCTTGGATGCACGTGTTGGAGGCCGCCTACGCGGATTGTCCCTTTGTCCGCCTCGGAAGCGTCCCGAAGCTTCCCTGGGCGACGGGTTCCAACGCCTGCCTCCTCCACGTCCAGGCTTCACCCCCGTCGCTCGTCGTCTTCTCCGCCATCGATAATCTAGTGAAGGGAGGTGCGGGACAGGCCCTCCAGAACCTCAACGTCATGTATGGCCTTCCCGAAACGACCGGGCTTCCCTTGGGAGGACTTGGGATATGAACGGCGACGCGGTGACCATGGATGGTGGTATCACCTTCCCCCAGGGTTTCCGCTCTAGCGGTGTAGCGTGTGGGATCAAGCGTTCCTTCCGACCGGACCTCGCCCTCGTGGTCACCGACACCGAGGCGGCCGCCGCCGGCGTGTTCACCACGAACCGGATCCGGGCGGCGCCCGTGGTACTTACGGAAGATCGCCTCGTGCGCACTGGCGGCAAGACCCGCGGGGTATTGGTCGTCAGTGGCGTGGCGAACGCGCTGACCGGGCCCGAGGGACGGAAGGACAGCGAGCTCCTCCTGGATGCCGCGGAGCGGTCCCTGGGAGTTCCCGCCGGAAGCTTGTATCACGCGGCCACCGGGGTCATCGGCCCTCGCATTCCCGTGGACCTCGTCACAAAGCACATTCCCGAAGCCGTGGGATCTTTGGAACCGGGGCGGAACGCCGCCCGGCGGTCCGCCAGCGCCATCATGACCACCGACACCGTGGCCAAGGAGGCGGCGGTCGTGCTCCGTCGTGCCGATGGAACCAAGTTCCGTGTCGGTGGCATGGCGAAGGGGAGCGGGATGATCGCCCCGGCGCTCGGTCCGCCGCACGCCACGACACTCGGGTTCCTCTCGACGGATTGCCCCGCCACGCCCGAAGGCTTGCAGAAGATCCTCTCGGAAGAAGCGGACCGGACGTTCAACATGGTCTGTGTCGACGGGGATACCTCCACCAACGACACCCTGTTGGTCTTTGCCAATGGACGGGCGGGTGGCGCCCCGGCCGATGAGGATCCTGCCCTCCGTGCGGGGATTGGCCAAGTGTTAGAGCAACTCGCCCGCGCCGTCGCCCGCGACGGGGAAGGCGCCACCAAAATGCTCACCGTAAAGGTCTCCGGAGCGGCGGACACCGGCGGAGCCCGCCTTGCTGCGCGGGCGATCGCCCGCTCGGTCCTGGTCAAGACCGCCCTCTTCGGCAGCGACCCCAACGTGGGGCGTATCGCCTGCGCCCTCGGATACTCCGGGGCCGGGTTCGAACTGGATGAACTCAGGGTGGACCTCGAGGATGGGAACCGGCGCTGGCCCCTCATCCAGGAAGGGCACCCGGTCCCCGGTCTCGACAATGGTGCGGGAAAGCGCCTCCATACCATCCTCCAACGGATGGACGAGGTCGTGCTTCGGGTCGAGCTCGGGCAGGGTCCTGCCGGGGCCACCGCTTGGGGATGTGACCTCTCCTACGGGTATGTCCAGATCAACGCGCAATACCGCACCTGAAGGAAAGTCCATGAAACCGAATCGGACGATCGTTGTGAAGATCGGCGGCAAGGAGATCGCCCCTGGCTCCGCTTGCCGTCAGTTCGCCGGGTGGGCCGCCCACATGGTCCGGAACGGTATGCGTTTCGTCATTGTTCACGGGGGAGGGGAAGAGGTCACCCGACGGGCCTCCGCCCTTGGGATCCCGACACGACTGATCGACGGGCGCCGGGTGACAACCCCCGAGGTCCTTCCCCTCGTGACCGGGATCCTCGCCGGCGAGGTCAACCTGCGTATCGTGACGAACCTGCGTCGTCGGGGGTTGAGCCCCATCGGCCTCACCGGGGCCTCCGGAGACCTCGTCACCGCACGCATCGCCGAGGAGGGGCGGTGGGGGCTAGTCGGGGAACCCGTTCGGGTGAACTCGGCCTTCCTTTGGAGCTTGCTCTGCAACGGGTTCACTCCCGTCATCGCCCCCTTGGCCCCCAATGCAGGGGGGCAGATCCTCAACGTCAATGCGGATACGTTCGCCGCGGCGATAGCGTCGGCCCTGGGAACGGAGCTCTTGTTCCTGACCGATGTTCCGGGGGTGCTCCGCACGGATGGGACTTGCATCCCGCAGATCACCTTGGAAGAGATCCCGCCCCTCGTTCAGTCCGGAGTGATCAGCGGAGGCATGATCCCCAAGGTGTCGGCCGCTTCAGATGCGGTCCGGACCGGAGCCTGCCGGGCCTGGATCGGACCGCTGGGCACCGTCTCGGCCGACCGGCCGTTCCCCCGGGGTGGGACCGCCGTGGTCCCACCCGCATCACACCCATCTTCCCGATCCTCTCCGTCACCGACCGTGACCGGAGAAGGATGAACGCGGAGAAATCGAGAAGATGAGCAAGAAGAGCGGACATGTGGTGCTGGCGTACTCGGGCGGACTGGACACATCGGTGGCGATACCTTGGATCAAGGAACACTATGGTGCGCGGGTGACCGCGCTCTTGGTCAATGTGGGCCAGGTCGGGGAGCTCGGAGATGCCCTCGAACGGGCCCGGGCGAACGGGGCGGACCGGGCCATCGCCCTCGACGCCCGGGAAGAGTTCGCCACTTCGTATCTCGTTCCGGCCATCCAGGCCAACGCGCTTTACCAGGGGATCTACCCCTTGTCGACCGCGCTCGCCCGTCCGCTCATCGTGAGCCGCCTCGTTTCCGCGGCCCGTGAACTCGGGGCGGATGCCGTGGCGCATGGTTGCACCGGAAAGGGCAACGATCAGGTGCGCTTCGACGTCGGCGTTCGGACCTTGGCGGGCGACCTTCGGATCATCGCTCCCGTCCGGGAATGGAACATGAACCGCCCCGATGAGATGGAGTACGCCCGTCAGCATGGTCTGCGCATCCATGTGAAGCCGGATTCCCCGTACTCCATCGACGAGAACCTGTGGGGACGCTCCGTGGAAGGGGGTGCCCTCGAAGATCCCGGAAGTGCACCCCCCGAGGAGGTCTTCGACTGGACCGGCCACCCGGACGAGTGGCCCGCGACCCCACAAGACCTTCGAATCGGCTTTGAGGCCGGGGCCCCGGTCTCTCTCGATGGGGTCCGTACCCCTCCGGTCGAGCTCATCCACACCTTGAACACCCTCGCCGGGCGGCATGGTGTCGGGCGGATCGACCACGTCGAGGACCGGGTCGTCGGGATCAAATCCCGAGAGACCTATGAGTGCCCTGCGGCACTCACCCTCCTACCGGCCCATCGGGCCCTCGAGGCCCTCGTGCTACCCCGGGAGCTCCAGTCGCTCAAGTCCCAGCTCGAGCAACGTTTCGCAGAGCTGGTCTATGGCGGGTTCTGGTTCAGCCAGCTCCGGGAGGCGATCTCCGCTTTCATGACGACCACCCAGTCTACGGTCACGGGTGAGGTCACGATGCGCCTATACCAGGGGACCGCCCGTGCCGTGGCCCGCACGTCGCCCTTCTCCCTGTTGGCCCCGGAACTCGCCACGTACGGACGGGGTTCGACCTTCCCCGAAGGAGCGGCCGAAGGATTCATCCACCTCTACGGCCTTTCGACCGCCCTCTCCTATGCCCGCAAGCCCCCCGTCGAGCCCTCCACGGCCGGAGAAAGCCCTCGTGCTCCGTCGGCGATTCCACAACCCACTTGATCCCACCGCCAAGGCGTTCGGCTCCTCCGTGACAGAGGATGCCGTGCTGTTGGCGCCGGACCTCCTTTCGAGCCTCGCCCATGTGCGGATGCTCCGCCGGCAGGGGCTCCTCACGTCGAAGGATGCCCGGGCACTCATCCGGGTTCTGGGCGGTCTCCTAGGGAGGGCCCGCACGGGAACCTTCGCCCTCGACCCAGATCTGGAGGATGTGCACATGAACGTGGAATCTGAGGTCACGCGCGTCCTCGGGGACGTGGGCGCACGGCTTCCCACGGGCCGCAGCCGGAACGACCTCGTGGCTACGGACATCCTCCTCTACCTGCGCACGGCCCTCCTCGATATCATCGAACGGGTGCTCGATGCGCAAGAGGCGCTACTACACCATGCGGAAGGTGCGTCGGGCCGAATCGTCTACCCGGCAGCGACCCATCTGCAGGATGCCCAGTGCGTCTACCTTGGCCAGTGGCTCCAAGTACATGCCCATCGGTTCGCCCGGGACGCAGAGCGATTGCGGGAGATCCGGGAACGCATCCGAACCTGTCCGTTGGGCTCGGGAGCGGTCGCCGGAAGCTCACTTCCCCTCGACCCGCGTTACACGGCCAAACTCCTCGGGTTCGAAGAGGCGGCTTCGAACTCCATCGATGCGGTGTCGGATCGCGATGCTTCGCTGGAGGCCCTGCTCGCGATCAGCGTTCTCGGTGTGCACGTGAGTGGATTGGCGGAAGAGTGGGTGCTTTGGTCGACCTCGCAGTTCGGCCGGCTCCGGCTGGACGACGCGTTCGTCACCACTTCGAGCCTCATGCCCCACAAACGCAACCCGGACATGGCGGAGCTCCTGCGCGCAGAAGCCGGAGCGCTCACGGGGCTTGCCACGGCGTACCTTGCCGTGCTCAAGGGACTTCCCTTATCCTACAACCGGGACCTCCAGGTCGGAAAGCGGATTGTGATCGAAGGGATCGAGCGGGCGCGCAAGGCCCTCACCCTTCTCCCGACCATGATCTCCTCTGCCCACTTCCTTCCTCCACCCAAAAGTGCCCCGGGTCGTGCCACGGCCAGTGTCGAGGTGGCGAACGCACTCGTGGAAAAGGGGGTCCCGTTCCGGATCGCCCATGAGCGCGTGGCCCAGCATCTCCGGGACGTTGAGGAAGAGGGGGGTGTGCCGTTCGGCACCGACTTCGGTCGTTGGGCCCGGGACTTCCCCGAACTCAGTACCGGGGGTTGGAAGGTCCCCTCGCCTGCGGAAGAGCCCGAAGTCCGGAGGACCTATGGGGGAAGTTCTCTCTCCGAGGTACGCAGGGACCGGAATGCCCTTCGTACCGCCCTTCGGAACATGCGTTCCTACGCGTCCGTGGAACGAGACCGGGAGGCTCGGATACAGGCCCGACTCTGCGCAGGACCCCTTTAGAACGGGACCCGAGCGACCGGGGTCCACCTTATAACTCAATGGAAGCTGATTCAGTTCCTATGGCGAAGGTCTGTCCTGAGTGCGGTGCCGATTTGGTGATGTCCATCGAGGCCGATGGAAGCATGATGGGAACCTGTGACTCCTGCGGGGTCACGGTGCACATGCGAGCGAAACAAGAAGAATCCGAGGAAGTCGAAGCGGAAGCGGTCGAGACCGTCCCGCATGGTTGCCGATCCTGTGGCGAACCCTTGACCTTCGAGGAGAACGCTGCGGGCGAGGTAGTGGGTCAATGCGCCAAGTGCGGGGGCCAATTCACCTTCGTCCTGCGTGCCGAAGGGGAAGCGGATACCGACGAGGGGCGCGATGATCGCCGCCCCCGGGCGTCATTCCGCGGGGGGGGACGCCGGTTCTCCGACCAAGGCGGACGGCCTGCGCGCGGATGCCGTCAGTGCGGGGGTCCCCTTGAGTTCACCCCGAACGATGAAGGAGGGGTCACCGGCCGGTGCACTTCCTGTGGGAACCAGTTCAAGCTGCCTCCGAGACAGCGAGACTCCGGCGGAGGATACGGCCGGAGGCCCGGAGGGGGCGGATATGGTGGAGGCCGCGGCGGAGGCGGTGGCTGGGGAGGCGGAGGCGGCGGCTCCCGAGGAGGCTATCGGAGTTCTGGAGGCCATTCCCAAGGCTATGGTGGTCGCGGGGGTCGTCCCGGGGGAAGAGGCGCCTATGACCGCCGGCGCCGCCCCCGTCGGGATGAGGAGTGACCTCAGGGTGACCGCGTAGCACCGCGGCTCCCGACCGGCCGTCGGGAACAACTTTAACTGGACGGCGTTATCGACCGATCATGCAGACCGCGGAACGGTTCTCTTCCGACGTGGTGCTGAGCGATGGATCGCTCATCCGTGTCGCTCCCGTGGCCCCGGGGGATCGGGAGGCGCTCGCCCGCTTCCTTGAAGGCTTGTCGTCCGAGGCGCTCGAACTTCGCTTCAATGGGCCGGTAGGCGACCGAACTAGGTTGCTTACGTGGCTGCTCCCCTCCCCGAACAGTTTCGCTCTTGCAGCATGGCACGAGGGGACCATCGTGGCGCACGCCGCATACCACCGCATGTCCCCGGAGGTGGCCGAGCCAGGGATCATCGTTGCGGAACCGTATTGGGGACGGGGGCTCGGAACCATCCTCCTCGGTCAGCTCTCCGAGGCGGCGAACGCCGATGGCATCTCGACCCTGGAACAC
The DNA here is from genome assembly GCA_021832495.1 of bacterium. Taxonomy (GTDB): domain Archaea; phylum Thermoplasmatota; class Thermoplasmata; order Lutacidiplasmatales; family UBA184; genus JAJYEA01. The sequence continues at coordinate 9,098 of JAKBKR010000011.1, forward strand.
CTCGTCTCGGCGAGCAACCCGCGAGTCTTGACGGTGATCCGCGACCTGGGTTTTCCGATCACACAGCACTTTGAGCCGGGCCTCATCCGGGTCACGCAACCCACGTCGCTGTCCGCGGATGTGGTGGAGCGCTTCTCCCTACGAGAAGCGGCATCGAACGCGGCCGCCGTGCGCGGCTTCCTTCGCCCTCGTTCTGTGGCGGTCATCGGCGCCTCGACGCAACGGGGAACGATCGGCGGCGAGCTCTTTCACAATTGTATCAGCGGAGGGTTCCCGGGCCCGGTGTATCCGGTCAACCCGAACCATCCCGTCGTCCAGTCGGTCGTATCGTACGCGTCCATTTCCGACTGTCCCGGTCCGGTGGACCTCGCCATCATCTGCGTCCCTGCACCCGCCGTGCTCGACGTGGCCGAAGCCTGTGCGAGCAAGGGCGTCCGTTCGCTCCTCGTCATCTCCGCCGGCTTTGGCGAATCCGGGGAGCAGGGAAGGGCGCTCCAGCGACAGCTCGTGGAGACCTGCCGGCGCCACGGGATGCGCCTCGTGGGTCCGAACTGCATGGGGATCGCAAACACCGCCCCCACCGTGAGCCTGAACGCCCAGTTCGCCGCCCTCCAGCCGAGCCCAGGGTCCATCGGGATCCTGTCCCAGTCGGGGGCGGTGGGCATCGCCCTGCTCGACTATGCGAACCACCTCGGCCATGGCATGTCGAGCTTCGTCTCGGTGGGGAACAAAGCCGACATCTCCGGGAACGACCTGTTGAGCTACTGGGAGACCGACGATGAGACGAACCTGATCCTTCTCTACCTTGAGTCGTTCGGCAACCCACGCAAGTTCGCCCAGATCGCCCGAAGGGTGAGCCGCAAGAAGCCCATCGTCGCGGTGAAAGGGGGGCGGTCCGCCGCCGGGTTCCGGGCCACCCAATCGCACACGGGGGCGCTCGTGGCCGCTTCGAACGTCACGGTCGACGCCCTTTTCCGCCAATCGGGGGTCATCCGCACGGATACCCTTGAGGAGATGTTCGACGTTGCGGCGTTCCTCGATAGCCAACCGGTCCCCAAGGGACCCAACATCGGGATCATCACGAACGCAGGGGGTGCGGGGATCCTGGCCACGGATGCCTGCGAGAACGCCGGATTGTCGGTTCCCGAGCTCAGTGCGAAGACTCAGGAGGCCCTCCGAAGCTTCCTGCGGCCCGATGCGTCGGTCCGGAACCCTGTGGATATGGTGGCCTCCGCCACGCGTGAGAACTACCGCACGGCAATCCAGATCCTGGCACGGGACCCCGGGATCGATGCGCTAGTCGTGATCTTCATCCCCCCCCTTGAACTAAAGGCATCCGAGGTGGCGCAGGACATCCTCTTCGCCGCCGGCAAGATCGGGGGAAGGGTCCCGATCGCCGCCGTGCTCATGGCGAGCCCGGATGTGCCCCCGCTCCTTTCCGACGGAAAGGTCCGGTTGCCCTCCTACCAGTTTCCCGAGGCTGCGGTGAGCGCCATCGCCAAGGCGGTCGAACATGGGCGCTGGCTCGCCACCCCGGACGAAAGGCCTCCGACATTCCCCGACGTCCAGCGCACCCGGGCGGCCACCCTGGTCGGCACCGCCGTGGCCTCTGGAGGTGGCTGGCTCCCGCCGGAGAAGGTGCAGGAGCTCCTTGGTTACTGTGGCATTTCTACCGTGGCTGCGCGGTACGCGGCGACACCCGAAGCGGCCGGGGCCGCGGCTGACGAGCTGGGGGGTCAGGTAGTATTGAAGGGCATCGCACCCGGGGTGCTGCACAAGAGGGATGCGGGTGCGGTGGTAGTCGGACTCGAAGGACGGGCTGCTGTGGAGTCCGCGGCCCGGGACATGGCCGCACGTCTCGCATCCCAGGGCCATCCGATCGAACGCTTCCTCCTCCAGCCTCAGATATCGGAGGCCGTGGAGATGCTGGTCGGAGTCACGCATGACTCCACATTCGGGCCCGTGGTCGCCTGCGGCGCCGGTGGAACGCTTGTCGAGCTCGTGAAGGACGTCGTGGTCCGCTTGGCCCCATTGACCGAACGGGAGGCAGACGAGATGCTCGCTTCGCTCCGCACCTATCCTCTGCTCACGGGCTACCGCGGATCCCCTCCTGCAGACGTGACGGCCCTCCGTACGCTCCTTCTCCGCGTCGGTAGGATGGCGGATTATCTCCACGGTATCGTGGAGATGGACCTCAACCCCGTCATGGTCCTGCCCGACGGAAAAGGGGTGGCGGTCGTCGACGCGCGGGTGCGCGTGGCCGAGACCCCTCCGGACATCCCCCTCGGCGCCAAGAAGCGCTGAAGGGGGAAACCATTCCCTGAAGCTCTCGGCGAGAGTACGCGGATCCCTCCCCCGTCGTTTGGACCGTTTGCACTGTGTTCGTGCGCGGTCGGATCGTTACTATCGAGTCAAGCCCCGAGCACGTTCACGCTTGCGAAATAGACAAACGCCGTATTTCGATAGGTACTCGAGCTTACAAAAGGGACAAATACCGGGAAGATTTTGCAACGCACAGAGGCATTGTGAACTTGGCCGAGGTCATCGCGATCCGGAAACTTATCAAGGACTACGGCAACCTCCGGGCGGTCGACGGCATCGACCTATCGATTCAGAAGGGAGAGGTCTATGCCTTCCTCGGACCGAACGGGGCGGGGAAGACCACCACGGTGGAGATCCTGGAAGGCCTCCGACCCCGGACATCGGGGGAGGTCGAGGTCCTCGGTCTGGACCCCTGGAAGGACAACAAGAAGCTCATCCGGCAACTGGGGGTCATCCCGCAGGACTTCAAGTTCTTCGACAAGATCACCCCGAAGGAGGCCGTGGCCTTCTACGCCGGCCTCTTCGGGAAGAGGGCCGACGCCGATGCGATACTGAAGAAGGTCCGGCTCGAGGACAAGGCCTCGGACCGGTACGAGACGCTCTCGGGAGGCCAAAAGCAGAAGATGGGCCTTGCCCTCGCCCTCGTCAACGAGCCGGCCGTCCTGTTCCTGGACGAACCCACGACCGGGCTTGATCCCCAGGCCCGGCGGTCCATATGGGAGGTGATCCGCTCGCTCCGGTCCGAAGGACGCACGGTCTTCCTCACGACCCACTACCTCGAGGAGGCCCAGCTCCTCGCCGATCGCGTGGCGATCATCAACCACGGCAAGATCGTTGCGACCGGCAGCCCGGAGGACATCATCCGGGAGCACGGACGGAGCGAAGTGCTCTCCCTCCAAGCCCCCCCCAAACTGGCCGATTACCTGCGCTCGAAGTTGGACCTGCCCGTGCGCGCCGAAGACCATACGGTGGACGTCGAGCTGAACTCGAATGAGGACGTGCTCCGGGTGCTCACCCTGGTGCAGCAGAGCGGGATACCGTGGACGGGGGTCTCGACCCGTCAAGACACCCTGGAGGACGTCTTCATCCGCCTCGTCGGCAAGACCACGGAGTCCGGGGACGTCGGCCCCGCGTCCCTGGGAGGGGCCAAATGAACCCGCGACGGGTGTACCTCAACCTCGGGGTGTTCGCCAAGGGTTACCTCCGGAGCCGTGTCGGTCTCTTCTTCGCCCTGGTTTTCCCCGTCATCCTTATCCTCCTGTTCGGGGCGATCTTCTCGAATTCGAGCACCACCAGCGTGGACGTCTACGTCCAGAACCTGGACCACAACTCCCCTTTGAGCCTCCAGTTCCTCGAAGCCCTTAACTCGACCAAGGTGGTTCACCTGCATTTCGTAAGCCCCTCGGTGGGAAACCTGTCGAAATGGCTCGCCGCGAACGACCAGTCCGATGGTCTCGTGATCCCAGCGGGTTTCGCGGCCGGGTATTTCAACAAGACACCGGTGAACCTCACGGTGATCACGAACCCGCAGGATGCCACCACGTCGGGGATCGTCTACGGGGCCGTGGATGGCGTGGCCAACTACTTCAACTTGCAGCGCGCGAACGGCACCGTCATCCTGAACGTCCAGCAACTGAGCCCGCCGACGCTGGGCGGGCAGTCCTTCCAATACATCGATTACCTGGTCCCGGGGCTCATCGGGTTCTCCGTCCTGACCTCTCCCATGTTCTCGATGGTCAACATCAGCTCCGAGTACAAGAAGGAGAAACTGTTCCGGCAGCTCTCCCTGACCCCGCTCACGAAGTCCGAGTGGCTCAGCTCCACCATCATCTGGTACATCATCCTCACCCTGGTCTCCACTGTGATCATGGTCGCCGTGGGGCAGGGGGCGTTCGGGGCCAAGGTGACCCTTTCGCCCCTGATGCTCCCCTTCCTTGTGCTCGGACCGATCTTGTTCACTTCGTTGGGTCTGCTGGCCGGCAGCATCTCGAAGGACCCCGAAACCGCCGCCGTCATCGGGAATATCATCACGTTCCCCATGATGTTCCTCTCGGGGACCTTCTTCCCCGTATCGTTGTTCCCACCCTGGCTTGTTACGGTGGCCCACGTCCTCCCGCTCTTCTATGTGATCGATGGCTTGAACGCCGCGATGCTGTACGGGAACGTGGGGACCGCACTCTTCGACATGGCGGTGGTCGGGATCCTGGCACTCATCCTGTTCATCGCCTCCGTCCGCGTCTTCCAGTGGCGGGAGAACTGATCCAGCGGGGCCGGCCTCTCCGTTCCCCCGCTTTTAGGACCCGACGCATGGGAGGAAAGGGCTAAACCCCACTCTGTTCTCTTTTCCCCGGGACCATGCATCCAAGTGAGGCCATCTTGGGCGACCGCTCTAACCGTCTCAAGGGGGAGACGATCGTCGTTGGGATCACGGGTTCCATCGCAGCGGTAGAATCGATCAAGGTCATCAGGGAACTCCTCCGCCACGGGGCCAAGGTGGTGCCGGTCATGAGTCGAGACGCCACGTCGATCGTGACCCCCGGGGCAATCGAGTTCGCTGCGGGGGTCCCCCCCGTCGTGGACATCACCGGGCAGGTGGAACACGTCAAGTACGCGGGACCGGGGGCGGGAAAGGCGAGCCTCATGCTCATCGCCCCGGCCACGTCCAACACGCTATCCAAGATCGCCCTCGGCATATCCGACACTTCGGTGACCACTTTCGCCTCGATGGCCCTGGGGGCGGGGATCCCGATCGTGGTGGCTCCCGCGATGCATTCCGAGATGACCCGGAACCGCCTCGTCAATGCCAACCTAGACTCGCTGCGAAAGGCAGGAGTACACTTCGTTCCACCGGTCCTCGAAGAGAACGAGGCGAAGCTCGCCCGCCCGGATGCGATCGTGGCCCACGTAATGCATCACTTGGGACGGGGTCCGCTAAAGGGCAGGTCCGTGCTCGTAATCGGCGGGTCCACCGCCGAGCATATCGACGACGTCCGTTACGTGACGAACGGTGGGAGCGGACGTACCGCGGTGGAGCTTGCTTCGTGGGCGTTCCGACTCGGCGCCACACCCGTACTCTGGCTGGGAGAAGCCCGGGTCCCGGTCCCCGAGTTCATCCCGACCCGGCGATTCCGCGACCTTTCGGACCTCAACGACCTCATGGAGCGGTTCCCCGGAGAGCTCAAGGGAGCGGACCTGGTCCTCGTTCCGGCCGCGCTCTCCGACTACACGGTCGAAGGCCGCCGCAAAGGCAAGATCGACTCGGCCACGGAGGCCACGGTGAACTTGAGGCTCGCACGCACCCGCAAGGTCCTTCCCGAGATCCGAGGGAGGCTCTCCCCGAATGCGAAGCTCGTCGGATTCAAGCTGGCGCCTTTCGACACCCCCGAAGACTTGGCCGCCCGCGCCCGGACGCTCATGCAGGAGGTCGGGCTCGACGCCGTAGTGGCGAACGGCCCTTCAGCGATGGGGGCGGAAGAGTCCATGGTGCTCCTCGTCCTTCCCTCGGCGAAGCCGCTAGCGATGGAAGGCCCCAAGTCCCAGTTGGCCCTCCGCTTGATGGAACACTTCGGAGAACTGCTTCCATGACCGCTGGACCGAGGCGTGTGGTCGCCCCACGTGGGACGGGATTGCAGACCCGAGGTTGGCCCCAAGAAGCCGCGCTCCGCCTCCTCATGAACAATCTTGATCCTGAGGTCGCTCGGGACCCGGACCATCTGATCGTCTACGGAGGGCGGGGAAAGGCCGCGCGCACCTGGGACGATTTTGACCGGATCGTGGCCGCCCTGAAGGACCTGCGCTCGGACGAGACCTTGCTCGTACAATCCGGGAAGCCCATCGCCGTCTTCCCGACCCATTCCGAGGCTCCCCGGATCCTCATCGCCAACGCCAACATGGTCCCTCACTGGGCGACGGACGACGTCTTTTGGGACCTCGAACAGCGAGGTCTCACCATGTACGGCCAGATGACGGCCGGCAGTTGGATCTACATCGGAAGCCAAGGAATCCTGCAGGGAACCTTCGAGACCCTGGCCTCCCTCGCGCGGATCGAGTTCTCCCAGGCCACACTAAAAGGACGCTGGATGCTCTCCTCGGGACTGGGGGAGATGGGGGGCGCGCAGCCGCTCGCCGTCACTATGCTCGAAGGGGTCGGGGTCTTCGTCGATGTGGACCCCCGGGCGATCGAACGCCGGCTCGCCAAACGCTACCTCGACGTCGAGGCGAAGTCCCTCGATGAGGCCCTTTGGCTCAAGGATGAGGCCCTCGCGCAGGGCCGGCCCCTTTCCATCGGGCTCCGGGCCAACGCGGCGGATGTCTACCCGGAACTGGTCCGCCGAGCCGTCACGCCCGACGTGCTCAGCGACCAGACCGCGGCGCACGACATCAGCGTTGGGTACATCCCCCGGGGACACACCCCCGAGACGGCCAAGGTTTTCCGGGAGAAGGACCCGGTGCGGTACCGGAAGGAGGTCTATGCATCCATCGTCATCGAGGCCGAAGCCATGCTCTCGCTCATCGGGAAGGGTGCGCGAGCGTTCGACTACGGGAACAATTTCCGCACCCGCGCCAAGGAAGGGGGCCTCACCCGGGCCTTCGATATCCCCGGGTACGTGCCGCAGTACATTCGACCTCTCTTTGCGGTGGGTTCCGGCCCTTTCCGTTGGGTCGCGTTGAGTGGCGACCCGGAGGACATCCATCGCATTGACGCGGCCATCCTGCGGGATTTCTCGGAGGAGGAGTCCCTGTGTCGATGGATCCGCCTGGCCCGGGAGAAGGTCCAGTTCCAAGGCCTCCCGGCCCGGATCTGCTACATGCGCTACGGGGACCGGGAGCGGTTCGGCATGATGGTCAACGAGATGGTCGCCCAGGGGGAGATCTCCGCTCCCGTCGCCATCGGGAGGGACCATCACGACACCGGTGCGGTCGCCTCCCCGTACCGTGAGACCGAGGCGATGCGGGACGGTTCCGATGCCATCGCCGACTGGCCGATCTTGAACGCGCTCCTCAATGCCTCCTGCGGTGCGACCTGGGTTTCCGTTCACCATGGGGGTGGTGTGGGGATCGGCAATTCGATCCATGCGGGCCTTGTCGTGGTGGCAGACGGCACTCCGGAAGCCGGACGGAAGATCTCCCGGGTCCTCAACGCGGACCCGGGCATCGGTGTGGCCCGGCACGCGGACGCCGGATACGCATCATCCCTTGCGGTGGCGGCCCACGCCCGTTTCCGGCTCCTGAGTCCCCCGACGAAGGCGCCGTAATCGGAGGTTCAGT
>JAKBKR010000328.1 GCA_021832495.1 bacterium
CCCTGACGGTGAACGGTGCAGCAGTGAACCAGCCGGTCGTGTTTTCACCGGCCACCTACTCGGTCACGTTCTCGGAGACCGGTCTGCCGACCGGCACGTCGTGGAGTGTGACCTTGAATGGGGGTAAACTTTCGTCAACGTCGTCTTCTATTTTGTTCTCTGAGACGAACGGCACGTACAGCTACTCGGTGGGTTCGGTCCCAGGTTACACCGCCTCACCTTCTTCCGGTCAGGTCAAGGTGAACGGGACCTCGATCACGGTGCAGGTCACCTTCACCGTCGTCACCTACACGGTTTCCTTCACGGAGTCGGGATTGCCCGCGGGTACCGCGTGGAACGTCACCCTGAACGGTGTCAAACACCAGACCGTAAGCACCGTGATATCCTTCCTCGTTCCCAATGGGACGTATAGCTACGTTCTGGGAATCGTACCGGGGTACACTCCCAGTCCCGCATCGGGTTCCTTGACGGTGAACGGTGCGGCGGTGAACCAGCCGATCTCGTTCTCGCCCAAGACCTACACCGTGACCTTTTCGGAGACCGGTTTGCCGACGGGCACGTCATGGAACGTGACCTTAGGCGGAACCCCCCGCTCCTCTACCAGCCCCACGATCACATTTGTGGAAGGGAACGGGACGTTGGGGTTCTCCATTGGTGGGGTGCCAGGGTATTCCGCCACCCCTGCGTCGGGGTCGATAACCGTCAGCGGGAGCAACACCGGCCAGACGATCACGTTCACGCCCCTACCTCCTACATCGTATCCGGTAACGTTCGATGAGACGGGTCTGCCCAGCGGGTCATCATGGAATGTGACGTTGGGTGGGGTCACCCATGTCTCGACCGGGACCTCCATCGTGTTCTCCGAAGTGAACGGCACCTACAATTTCTCGGTCGGTCCTGTCTCGGGGTATGCGACCAGCCCTGCTTCCGGTTCCATCACCGTCTCTGGGACCGGTATTTCTCGGACGATCACGTTCACAGCCATCCCCCCCGGAAAGTTCTCCGTCACATTCACCGAGACCGGTCTTGCGGTGGGAACCACCTGGAGCGTCACGCTGGGCACTGTCAATCTGACGTCGGGCGGGTCGTCGATCACCTTTGCCGAGGACAATGGCACCTACACCTTCAATGTGGCCGCTGTTGCGGGGTATTCCGCGTCCCCAACGTCCGGGATCGTCACCGTGAGCGGGACGAACGTGACCAAGGTCGTCACCTTTTCCCCAATCCCGGTGGGCTCGTATCTTGTGACGTTCGATGAGACCGGCCTCCCCGCCGGGACAAGCTGGAACGTGACCCTGAACGGGACTTCCCGTTCCTCGGTCGGCAACGCGATCTCTTTCACCGAGCAGAATGGCTCTTACGGTTTCACGGTGACACGGGTAAGCGGGTACCTGGCAACCCCATCCAACGGGTCGCTATCGGTTACGGGAAGTCCGGTCACACGGACCATTACATTCACTGTGGTCCCTCCCGCCACCTATTCCGTGACCTTTAGTGAACAGGGACTTCCGTCGAGCACCCTTTGGAACGTCACCCTGAACGGGGTCAGCCGTTCGTCGTCGGGAAGCGATATCATCTTCAATGAGGTGAACGGAAGTTACGCCTACTCGGTCGGGTCGGTGGCGGGGTACTCCCGCATCCCTTCGTCCGGGACCGTGACGGTCAACGGGGCTTCGACCGGGGCTACAGTATCCTTCACAAAGCTAACGACTACCTTCGCGGTCATCTTCAATGAGTCGGGATTGCTCCCTGGGACCGCCTGGTCCGTGATGTTGAACAACTCGACACAGAGTTCGACCAACGGCTTGATCCAATTTGCCGAGGTGAACGGGAGCTACGCGTTCACCGTCCACAGTATAGCCCGATTCCTGGCGGTTCCCTCGTCGGGTCAGATAACCGTCCGAGGAGCCCCGGCCAACCAAAGCATCAATTTCATGCCGGCTCCACCCCCTCAGTTCCCGGTGGTCTTCTACGCCACGGGGCTCTCCCCGGGCACCGCCTGGAGCGTGACGATGGGCGGGGTCCGGCAGACCTCGACCACGAGCTACATCACGTTCTCTGAGGGGAACGGGACCTACACCTACTCTGTCGGTGCCCCTTCGGGGTATGCCGCCAATCCTGCTTCCGGCAATGTCAAAGTAAGTGGCGTGCAACAGACGATCGACCTCTCCTTTGCCCCGGCGGCGAACACGAACACGCCGGGCACGACCTTCCTTGGCCTGCCGTGGGAGGAAGCGTACATCCTCATCGGGGGTTTGCTGATGGCCATCGTGGTAGCGGTGATCGTGATGGCCTGGCTCCGCCGCCGAAGCCCTCCGGAACCTTCCGTAAGCGCCCCGACTCAACCAGCAAACAATCCCCCTCCTCCTCCACCACCTCCCCCACCCCAGTTGTCCAAAGAGGCAGAGCCCGACGAGGCTTCGGAGTCCGACGCCTAAGGCCTCGTTCGGGACGGGGGGGGCCGGTGGCCTCGCCCCTATTGGACTACGCGCCCGCTGTGGGGCCGGCGCGGAGTACCGGAAGCCCGGTGAGCGCGGTGATCTGCGAAAGCGCCTTTCGGGCCTGCCCCAGCTCCCCACGCCCGATCCTTGAATATCCGCTCCGCCGTACGTCCCGGGCGAGCTCGCAGAGCACCGTGAGAGCCTCGGGAGTGCCGATGTTGTCCCCTAGGACCCGGAGGATTTCTGTGGCGGCCGCCTCGATCCGTCCGACCGGGAACCCGGAACTCCCTCCCGGCCGGACCAGGTCTTCCAAGGTCGCCTGGAGCATGGACCACTCCTCCTCGGCCTGGTGGGCCTCGAACAGGGAGAACTCAAGCCGCTCTTCGTATCCCTTGCCCATCAGGTAGTACCGGAGCCCGCCCGGGGAAACGATGTCTAGCGCTTCCCTGATGCCGACGAGGTTCCCCGTAGATTTCGCCATCTTCCGGGCATCCATCGTCACGAAGGCGCTGTGGATGAAGTTCCGGGAGATGAGGTGGTTCGTCATAGCGAGTGAGATGAGGTTCTCGGCATAAT
>JAKBKR010000329.1 GCA_021832495.1 bacterium
CCGTCAATGTGATCCCCACCTGATCCGTTCTCGCCTTGGACGGGGCGGGGCGATCTAACGATCCGGGCCACACCTTCCCTGCGACCGCCTGGAGTTAGCGTAACATCGTACCGGAGTACAAGGCCTCCCCCCAATTCTATTATACTTCCTCTACCCTACATAATAGGCTCTGAGTGTCCCATGCAGTCGAGTGGTGGTTCGGGTTCCGGCTCCTCCAGCCCCTATGCCATCCTCGTCGCGGCGATCGTCTTCGTCATCCTCATCCTGATCGGGTACATCCTCTTCCTGTCGTACCCGCAGAACGGTTACTACAACGCGATGCTCTACACCGGCATCATCGCGATCGTCGTGGCGCTGGGTGTCTACCTGGGGAGCGCTCTCTCCCGGGGCCAAACGTTGGGGATGGCCGCGGTCGGCGCCTTCTGGTTCGGCATTGCGATGCTGTTGGGGGCCGACCTGACAACACCGAACTCCGCTTTCGGGTCCACCGCTTCAGCCTATGACTTTGCCCCGCGGGTGCTCCTCCTCATCATCACCCTCATCCTTGCGATCATCGGGATCGCGGGCTCCTGGTGGCAGTCCTCGGCACGGAAAGTGGTCGAGCACCGGGAATCCGAGCGCGAACAGTGGCGCCGCTCCACCGGTGTGGTCGCCCCCCAAGCCGGCGATTCGGCATATCCCCCGACCCATCCGAAGTAAATTCCATGCAGGCAGGTCAGACCCCTCAAGCGAGCTATTGCCCGAAATGCGGACAGCCGACGGGAGCCGGGGCACGCTTTTGCCCCGCGTGCGGAGCTCCGCTCGGGGCCGCACCCGCAGCCAATCCTGCGCCCGCGTCGCCTCCATCGCCCCCCTCGATCGATATCCGGGAGCGGGTGGACCAGGACCGCGGGGCGCTCAAGCGCCTCCAGTTGCTCATCCCCGGTTTCCGCGCCTACCGGCTGGGAGAGGACGTACGGGCGGCCGACGCGCTGCTACGCATCCAGGTCGCCGACCGGCTGGTCCTGGCGCTCCAACACCTCGATGAATTGCGGTCGAACATGGCCCGGGCCGGTGTCGCCGTCGCCCTCACGGACATCGGGAGCCTGCGGTCGGAGATCCAACGGATGGAGGGACAGATCCGGCATGCGGAGCAGGGATACACGGGCATTTCCCCCGCCGTGCGGATCACCCCGGAGAAGATCGACCGGCTCTACGAACGGGACTGGAGCTTCCTCTCCTCGGCCGAGGGCGTCGTCGCCGCGCTGAAACCCATCGAGGACGCCGTGGCCGCGAAGAACGCCTCCCAGATCTCGACCCTCGTGTCCCAGCTGCGTACCAACGTGGTCTCGCTCGAGAACAACTTCTCCACGCGGGTCATGGACGTGGAGAAGATCCTTCAGTGAAGGTTCCAAAAGCAAGGTGAAGCATGTTGTTCGGTAAGAAATCCCCCGGGGCTGGAGTAGCGGCACAGAGCGCGTTCGGCGGGGCGGCCACCATCATTTGGGAGGACGCCTACAAGGGTCCGAACGTGATGTGGCGGGTCCCCCGCAACATCCGCCTGAACGACAATGTCGTCGTCCGGGAGGACGAGTACGCCGTCTTCATGCGGGATGGGAAGGTCCTGATGTACATCGACCGCCCCGACCGGTATGCGCTCACATCGATGAACGCCCCGATCGTCGGGAAGCTGGTGACCGCCCTCTCGGGCGTGCAGCAGCAGGCCGAGGTCTATTACCTTCAGCGCCGCTTCTTCGACGGGAAGTTCGGTTCGAAGGAGCCCTACCAGTTCCGGGACCCCGACTTCGGGATCGTATCGTTACGATCGTTCGGGGATTTCCGATGGCGGGTGAATCACCCCGACAACTTCCTCACCCAGTTCGTGGGATCCTTCGGCGCCGAGAGCCAGGCGGACGTAGAGGACCGGCTGCGCGACCAGATGGTCCTGTTGACCTACAACACGCTCGGCCAGATGAAGGAGCAGGGGATGCGGGTGACCGATATCGCCGCCCAGCTCACCACCATCGAGCAGATGATCCTCGGCAAAGCGCCGGATTTCTTCAACGCCTACGGGATCGAGATCAACCGGGTCCAGGGGCTCTCCATCAACCTCCCCGACGATGTGCAGAAGGCGGTCGACACCCGGTCCTCCATGGGCGTCCTGGGCGTCAACTACATGCAGTACCAGGCCGGCCAGGCCATGACGACGGCCGCCGCGAACCAGGGATCGGCCGGCACATTGGCCGGAGCCGGCGTCGGACTCGGCGCCGGGATGGGCATGGGCTATGGCATGTACGGGGCCATGGGTCCCGGCATGGCCGGGATGCAAGGGGGCGGCGCCGGGGGCCCGAGCAGTCCCTGTCCCAAGTGTGGTTCCCTCATCCCATCGGGGCTCAAGTTCTGTCCCAACTGTGGCATGGCGCTCGCCGGCGCTCCGCAGCCGGCCGCGGCCGCACCCGCTGCGGGGATCGCGTGTCCCAAGTGCGGTCAGGTCTCACCGGCCGGGACCAAGTTCTGTCCCAATTGCGGTGCGTCCATGGCCCCACCCCCTCCGAAGACGTGCCCCAAGTGCAACCAGCCGGTCGCCGCCGGGGTGAAGTTCTGCCCCAACTGCGGTTCACCCGTCCCGACATAGAGGGCGGGGGACCGACGGCCGGTACCCCGGGGAGCCCCCGGACCCCGCCCCTTCGGGTATGAGGCATGGTGCAGGCGCCTGATCCGTGGTCAACCTTCGCCGCGGAAGCGATCGTCGGACGGGACGGGGCCTTCTACATCGAGCGGGCCCCGACGCCCGGTCGGAGCGCGCGCTGGGTCGCCTATGGCCTCGGACCCGAGCGCCGCACGGTCTGGTCGGACCCTTCGGACGTCGAGGAGTTCCGGACGGAGTTCATGGGGAAAGTGCCCCGAGGACCTGCAATGCTCCATGTCGGCTTCGTCGGGTTCGATGCCTTCGGCCTCTTCGAGCCGCTCCTCCGGCCATCCACACCGGACGGTTCGCCCTTTCCGCGGGCAGAGTTCCACACGTATTAGATCGG
>JAKBKR010000330.1 GCA_021832495.1 bacterium
GGTTCGAATCCGCTCCGGCCCACTTCGCCCGGGGGAGAGGGGGTGGAAGTGGACCTCGGCATCCATGGGCTTGCCACCGTGAGTGAGGGCACGGTCTTCGAAAATCCCCGCCCTGAACGCCCGTCTGAGAAAGCTCAAGCATCTTCAGAGAGAGGTATCCAGAAAACAGAAGGGGAGCCAGAACCGAGAGAAAGCCAAACACCGATTGTCCCGGGGCCATGCCCATGTGAGCAATGTGCGGAAGGGTGCTATCAACCGAGCCACGACGGTCCTGGCGAGCGCCAAGCCGGTCATCGTAGTTGAGATATTCCGACCGAAGAACTTGCTCAAGAACCCCACCTGGCCCGCTCTCTGGGGGGGGGCTTCGTCCGGGGGAATAACCCTCTGGCCGTTCGTGAGGGCTGCCTTGGGTGCGGATGGTGTGATCTAGAACAAAGGGGAGACAACCTACCCGGAACAACACCCTGCGGAGGGAGGTCGTAAATGCAATCTTGGGAAATCTTCCCAGTAGAAGAGAAAACCAAGGAAGACTCGAGGTACGCTCGTTTGGCTACACCTCCCTTACGTAGCACTGCACTTCGCTCTCCTATTGCTGAGACTGTGCCCGAGAGTTCGCAGACCATCGTGTTAGGTGGAGGATGCTTCTGGTGTACCGAAGCCGTGTTTTGTGACGTTACTGGGGTGGTCCATACAGAGGTAGGATATGCTGGAGGCTTCACCGAGGACCCCACGTATGAGGAGGTCTGTGGGGGAGGGACAGGACATGCCGAGGTCCTCAAGCTTGAGTACGATCCCGCCCAGATCTCACTCGATAAGGTTCTGGAAGTGTTCTTCAAGATGCACGACCCGACGAGCGTCGACCGGCAAGGGAACGACGTGGGATCGCAATATCGTTCGATCATTCTGTTCCAGTCCGAAGAGCAGCTTCCCGCCATCAAGAAGGCGCTCGCCGACCAATCAAGACTTTATCTGAGGCCCGTCGTGACCCAGGTCGAAAGGCTAAAGGACTTCTATCCTGCGGAGGAGTACCATCAACGCTACTTTGAAAAGCATCCGACTGCCTCCTATTGTGCGTTCGTAGTCCGCCCCAAAGTGGAAAAGATCCGCTCCACCTTCCCAGAATTCACGACTTCCGACTCGCGCCGGATTTGAGGGGGTAGGCAAATCCATCCGAACTACTTCGGGTTGGGAATAGGATCTTCCAAACGGGCTTCGTGGCCCCGGAGCGCGTTCAACAGAGCAGCGAGGAGAGCAAGTCCTAAGGAGATGTAAAAGATAAGGTGGAGAGCGGACATGAACCCACCCACATCCAAGGCCGTAGGAGGCGTCTGGCCGGCGAATATCGTAGTCAACGTAGAAAGGGGAACCGTGCTGACCAAAATGGAAAAACCAAGGGCCAAGCTGCCCAAGTTCCCCGCATTGAGAAACGTGCTGGTGATGGCACCGGAGATCCCACGCCGCTCGGGTGGGACACTGGACATGACCTCGGCCCGGTTGGGAGCCGCGAACATCCCTTGGCCGACCCCCAGCAGGACCATCGTGACCGCAAGAAATGCGTAGGAACCATACGCCGGGAAGTCGACCATGATGAAGTAACCACCGGCCGTTATGACTAGACCGAGCGTCCCAAGGAATCGGGCTCCCTTGGTGTCGGATAGCCATCCGCTCACCGGGCCGGTGACCAAGAACCCGAGCGAAAGTGGGAGCAGTAGGATACCCGCCGTGAGCGCATTGTCGAGCAAGAGCCCTTGAAAGTAGAAGGTCATGATGAACGCAAAGCTCCCTCGGGCAAGGGAGGAAAGGAGGGAGGCCAGATTCCCCATGAGGAAAGTCCGTATCTTGAGCAGTGCAAGGTCGAACATGGGAGACTTCACGACCCGCTCATAGAACACGAAGCCGGTAAGACTGGACAAGCCGGTAACGAGCAGGACGAGGATGGCCGGAGAGAACCAGCCGTCGAGCCCTCCGAGAGTGACCCCCACGAGGAATGTCGTGAGTCCGATGCCGAACAAGAGGTTCCCGATCCAATCAATCTTCGCTCCGGACTCCTGAGGGTGCAGCTCCTCGAGCCCGACCCAGGCCCAAAGGGTACCAACCAGACCGATAGGGAGGTTGACCCAGAATATGGACCGCCAGCCCAAGATGGCGGTCAAGATCCCACCCAGCACGAGACCGAACATGGAGCCGGAGAGGGCGGCGACTTGATTGACCCCGAGAGCACGTCCGCGCTCATGGACGGGGAAGGCATCCGTGAGGATGGCCGTGCTGTTCGAGAAGAGGAACCCTGCACCCACCCCCTGGACGACCCGGGCGGACAACAACATCGCCCCATTGACCGATAGGCTGGCAAACAGACTCCCGATCGTGAAGATGGCAAAGCCCATCGTATACAATCGGACCCTACCAAACATGTCCGAGAATCGTCCGAAGGAAACCAACAGGGTGGTCGTGACGAGGTTGTAAGTCAATACGACCCACAGGAGCGTGGAAGGATCCGCACCGGGAAGTTCCCGACCGATCGTCGGGAGGCTAATGAGGACGATCGAGGTGTCAAGGCTCGCCATGAAGGTGCCGATGGTGGTGTTCGTGAGAACCCGCCACTTGTGCTCGACCATGGGACTCACCATTTGCGGACCCTGAGAACAGATAGTCTTTCTGACCCAAGGACGGTTTCGGGGTCCCGCCTCATACAGTTTATAATGTCCCCAGGTTTGGACGCCGCCATGTCCTACGAGATGTTGGGGATCAAGAAGGAAGAGGATGGAGTCGTCATCATCTCCCTGAAGAACCCGCCGGTGAACGCCCTCTCGACGAAACTCATGGCGGAACTCGAGACCGCGATCCAGGAGATCGCCAAGGACCGGACCCAGCGCGCGGTGATCATTACCGGGGACGGGCAGTATTTTTGCGCCGGGGCGGACTTGAAGGAGATGGCAGGGAAGGCGGCTGAGCTCAAAACTGAAGCCCCGAAGATCGTGGCGACGG
>JAKBKR010000331.1 GCA_021832495.1 bacterium
GAAACGGCGAAGCCGACAACTTCAGGCCGTGTGGCGGATCGCTCCCGCCACCACGTCTCCTGCGCCGGATGTGCTCACCGTCCCCCCCTGATCGTAAGTGCGGGCTTTACCAGAAACCAAAACATCGGCTACAGCGCGTTCCAAACGTCGTGCGTCCTCCAAAAGTCCGGAATCATCGAAGCGTTCGCCCAGCCACTCGAGCATCATCCGCGAGGCTTCAAAGGTTGCGAAGGGATTGACCTCATTCTTCCCGGCATGCTTCGGCGCAGAACCATGGACCGGCTCGAACATCGCGTGCCGATCGCCCACATTTCCACCAGCGGCAAACCCCATCCCTCCTTGAATCACCGAGGCGAGATCGGTGACGATGTCACCGAACATGTTGGTCGTCACAACCACGTTGAAGTGTTCCGGGGTGCGCACCACCCACTGACCGAAAGCATCCACATAGGCAAAGTCGGTCTCCAACTCCGGGAATTCCTTGGCAATGCGTAGGAAGGTTTCGCGGAAGAACTGGCAGCCCCGGAGCACATTGGACTTGTCCACGCAAGTCACTCTACGGGCCCCATCTTCGGGCGCCCCACGCGGGCGCTTTCTGGCGAACTCCATCGCCCGACGGATGATCCGTTCGGCGCCCTTCTGTGTGATGATGCGCGTGTCGAGCGCGACCTCGGTTTGGCCGCCACGCGTGAGTTCCCCATGCGCAGGCGCGTAGAGGCCTTCCGTGTTCTCACGGAAGATGACCATGTCCACGTTCTCTGGTTTCCAGACTTCTTTGAACTCCCGGCCGATCTTGTGGACGACTCCGGGATAGAGTTTGCAGGGACGGATGTTGGCATAAAGGTCGAGGCCAAAACGTAGACCGAGTACCAGTTCGTACCCTGCGATGTTGCCATCGGGGCGGACGATACCCGGCCAGCCGACTGCCCCCAGGAGGATAGCATCTGCTCGCTCAACCCTTTCCCGACCTCCCGGCTCGAACTCTACCCCGTGACCCTGATAGTACTGGGCCCCACCGTTGACCGTCGAAAGGGAGAGTTTGGACGAGGAATTCTCCTGCAATGCGTGGAGTACCTTCTCGGCCTCGCGGATCACCTCGGGCCCTGTCCCGTCCCCGGGAAGGAGCACCACATCGTAGCTTGACTTGCTCACAACGCACCTGTGGTCAAGCTCACGCAGCAGGCCATATATTCTCTCGCCGGGGGTATCGTTTACTGGAGTGTCGCTCTGGGACAGCGTCCCACCGGGGAGTCGTGTCTTTCGCAGAACTCCTGCACCATCCCCATCGATACATCAGGAACCGGTGGCTGAAATCCCTCTCCTGAGATGACTTGAGTCTCGGCGAGGTACCCCGGACCATCTGGGCGCAGGCCGATGAGCGTGAGCGGGACGCCAAGCACCCACGAGAACACCCGGGTCTGGGCCCGCGCGTACTCGTTCACCGGATAAAGCTTGAATTCAAAATAGTGGAGAACTGCTCCCTCGGCGGGTCTCCACTCGAGATCGGGTTGGGCGGCAATGTACACCCCGTCACGAAGCTCGCGGAATATGGTCCTGGGTTTATGTCCCTTGGCCCCTGCCTTCAATAAACAAGTATACATCTCGCTGGCGGTACGAACCCGATCCTTCGTGTAAAGCCCTTCTCGTTTGAGGTGCACCGAGAAAGAGTCGACAAATCGTTGCTGAAGTTCCCGAGGAAGCGACCCCCGTTCCCGAAGATACGTGGCCATCGTGAATTCTTCTTCGAAGACCTTGCCGAAGGTGCGACTCTCTTCGTTCCCGACCGGTTCTGGTGCCAGCAGGCGCGCAATTTCAGAGGAGGTGACCACTTGCACGGGACGTGGGTCGCCGTCGCACCACGTGGCACATCGAACCTCACCGACGAGCGCATGGGTTCCGATGGGTTCCTCTTTGACTTTTGCCGTACCCGGAGGATCACTGAAATTCGTCAAGTACGGGCGCAGCGGTCTAAGCTATCCTGGGGAAGACGCAAGCTCCCTCTTGACTTTCTCGACCAGTCCGCCCGCATCGAGGATATCGAGAATGTGTGCAGGGAGCGGAGCGAAGCGCTGTTCTTTGCCCAGTGTGAGATTTCTCAAGACACCCTCGGTCAAATGGATCTCGGCCGTATCCCCGGTTCGGAAAAGCTTGTCCACTTGGGGTGCCTCGATGGCGGCGAGGCCCAAATTGATGCTGTTGCGGAAAAATATCCTGGCGAAGGAGTCCGCAACGACAGCTCCCAGTCCGATGGCTTTCAACGCGGCGGGGGCGTGCTCACGAGACGATCCGCACCCGAAGTTCTCTCCCGCAATGAGGATGTCCCCTGGTTGCGCTTGTTTGGAGAATTCTGGAAGAAGGTCCTCCATAACGTGCTTTCTAAGCTCGTTCGGGTCGATAATGGTCAGGTACTTGCCCGCGATTAGTTGATCTGTGTCAACTTGGTCCCCAACACGCCAGACCTTGCCAGTGATGATCGCCTTCACAAGACCTCCCTAGGGTCCGATATCTCCCCTCGGATCGCCGAAAGCGCCACCGCCGCCGGGGACATAAGATAGACGCGCGCCTTCGAGGCCCCCATCCTTCCGGGAAAATTCCGGTTCGAGCTTGATGCGCAGACTTCCTCGGGGGCCAAGATGCCCATGTTCCCGCCAAAACACGCCGAGCAGCTCGAGTTGGTGAACACAGCCCCCCCTTCCGTGAAAACTTCAATGAGCCCTTCCTCCAAGCACTTCGCATAGATCTTGGTCGAGGCAGGGGAGACAATGAACCGGACACCGGGAGCGACGCGGTTCCCCTTGAAGACCCTTGCCGCCTCACGAATGTCATCCATCCGGGCGTTGGTACAGGAACCAAGAAAGGCCTGGTCGATCTTCACGTGCTCTTTCACAACATCGGATATCGGTCGCACATTGTCCGGGGAATGCGGGCAGGCCACCTGCGGTTCCATCCCCTCGACATCAATGTGAAGCTCCCGT
>JAKBKR010000332.1 GCA_021832495.1 bacterium
TCCTCGACACGCTCGACCGCACGGTCCCCGAGGAACTCGAGGTGCACCTCATTCTCGACAACCTGAGCGTCCACAAGCATCCCAGCGTGAAGCGCTGGCTTCGTCGACACCCTCGATTCCACTTCCACTTCGTCCCGACCAGTTCGTCGTTCATGAACCAGGTCGAACGCTGGTTCAAGCGATTGACCGACACCCGGATCCGTCGAGGGACCTTTCGGAGCGTGCCCGCCCTGAAGGCGGCGATCGACAAGTTCGTGGCGACCTACAACGGAGATCCGAGACCATTCGTCTGGACCGCCACCCCGGAGAAGATCATCGGGAGCTGGCAGAGGGCCCGCGCCCGGTTAAACGTAGAAGCGTCTGGCGCACTACACTAGGTCGATCCCGACGGTCGGCATGTGCTCCGTAACGCGTGGGACTCTTTTGGGCCTCCCTCTCGGGGTCTTGCGCATCTCCTCGTTCCCGCGACTTCGACTCCTGAATCGAAGTCGCGCTCGAGGAGATGGCGCGTGCGACGGGCTACGAATCAGTCATAGCGGAAACTTCTCGGGTCGCTCCGGACTCAACAGGAAGTCTTCCCGCCACTGAATCTTCCGACCGGTCTCGCTGGAGGGTCTATTGGGGGGAGAAGTGATTTGGAGCTATCCGCCGATTGCCACTCGGTCCCTAGGTGGAGTCGGACGACTCGGCGATCCCAGTCAGCGACGCGGTCGCCGCCAGGAGGCTCCGAGGGTGGTGGAAGAAGAAGACGGCCCCAACCCGAAACCAAACCGTGCCAACACCTGTCCCGGTCGTCTTTTCCCCCGATGGATATAAACCCTCGAGTGGTCCTAGTGGAGTGCTCCCTCTCGATGACGAGAGGATGGTGAGACCATGACCGACGCTACCTCCCGGTTCAACCGGATCGAGATCCCCGAAGAGCAGCCGCGCGAGCGGATCGCCGATTTCCGGGAGGTGCTCCACTCCTACACGAGGGAAGAGGCGATGGTCGAGGCGCAGCGCTGCCTCCAGTGCGCCCTGCCCTTCTGCGTCGAGGCCTGTCCCATCACCCAGGACTGCCGCGGGTACATTGGGCTCATCGCCTCCGGTCGGTTCGACGAGGCGGCCCGGCTCACCCTCCGGGAGAACCCCCTCGCCACGACCCTCTGCAAGGTCTGCTACCACTACTGCGAGGACGCCTGCATCATGAAGGGCCGGGGGATCCCGATCGCGATCCGGCACCTCAAGCGGGCCGCCCTGGAGTTCGGCAACTCCGACCTCGAGTACGTCCCGGCGGCCCCCCGACACCAGCGCGTGGCCGTAGTCGGCGCGGGCCCGGCCGGCATCATGTGCGCGTGGGAACTGTGCCTGCGCGGCTACTCGGTCACGATCTACGAGAGCCAGCAGGCGATCGGGGGCCAGGCCGGCGCGATCCCCCACTACCGGATGCCCAACCACGAGCTCCTCATCGACCTCAAGCGGTTCAACCGGTTCGACCTCACGTTCATCCAGGGCAAGCGGGTCGGGGTGGACTTCACCCCCGAAGAGCTCCTGACCCAGGGCTACCGGGCCGTCTTCCTCGCCATCGGCGCCTCGGCGGCCAACTTCCCCGGCATTCCGGGGGAGCACCTCCCGGGAGTCCTTCCCGCCCTCGAATTCCTGTACGACGTGAACCAGGGCCGTCCGGTCAAGGTCGGGCAGCAGATCGTCGTGATCGGAGGCGGCGACGTCGCCGTCGACGCCGTCCGGACCTCCCGGCGGCTCGCCCCGCACGCCTCGGTCACGATGGCGTACCGACGCACCCGTGGGGAGTCTCCGGCGGGCGAAGAGGAGATCCGGGAGACCGAACCCGAAGGGATCGACTTCCGCTGGCTCCTTTCGCCCCTGCGCATCCACGGGACCGACCGGGTCGAAGCGATCGAGCTCCAGCAGATGGAGCTCACCGAACCCGACCGCTCGGGACGGCGGGCCGTCCGCCCGGTGCCCGGCGCGACCGTTACCCTCCCCTGCGACACCCTGATCGTGGCGATTGGGGAAAAGGCCGACCTGGAGGGCATCGACCCGAAGCTCGGCCTCAAGATCGGAACCAAGGGCTGGCCCGAGGGCCCGCGCCCCGGCGGGATGACCGAGGTCGAGGGCATCTTTGCGGCCGGGGGCCGTTCGGTCGTCCATGCGATGGCCGCCGGCACCCGGGTCGCCGAGGCGATCGACGCCTTCCTCTGCGAGAAGGAAGGGCGAACGCCGGAGCCCCGCCGCGATCCGTTCGGGACCGGCGAGATTCCTCCGAAGGTCCCCGAAGGGTACTCGGGCCCCGTCTGGACACCCTGATCCGGGAAGGCAGTACAAGGGGGGAAGGGGCCTCCTTGGGCCCGTCGAGACGGACCTTACACCTGCTTGAGGGCACCTCACGGGTTCGTTCTTCCCGGCACCCGGTCGACATAACGCAGGGGCCGGTCGCCGAATGATCGCTTGAGCAGCGATCCCGCCCGCTCGGTGACCCCGGATTCATCACGTCCGGTCCCCGGCTACGGAGTCAAGGACTCGGGGTTGGGAGAGGGCCCCCTATCAAGTCCGGCTGGTGCGAAAGTTTGTTGAGGACCGGGAGCCTATTCCATCGGCTGGGGGGAGGACGGCGCAACCGCTGTCAGGCCTCTCGGCCTGCGCCCGCCTTCACCACGCCTACCATGCTACTGGATTCCCCTTTCGGGTTGTCTGCACAAGGGGCTTGAGGCGGGGTTCAAAGGCTTGTGCCTTTTCGAAGTTCACGTCCGGGAACGCCATCTGACGCCCTCGAGGTCCGGCACCGAAGTCCGAACCAGGGAGCTTGGGGGGTCCGGTTCGAATCCCGATTCAGGGGAACCGTCATATGCCCGGCTCAAGTCGCGCCCCGGGCGCGGGGATTGCCAAGCCTGGTCAAAGGCGCCAGATTCAGGGTCTGGTCCCGTAGGGGTTCGTGGGTTCAAATCCCTCTCCCCGCACTTCGCCAATATTCATA
>JAKBKR010000333.1 GCA_021832495.1 bacterium
CTTTGCATCCCGGAGGAGCCGGTCATATTCGGGCCCGGGAATCCGGCCCGTTCCGCTCACCGCTTCGGCGTAGGTTTCGATGACCGACCAGTTCCTCGATGCCGCGTAGGCACGCAGTTCCTGCTCCTGCTTGGCAAAATCCTGCTGTTCGGTGGAGGAACGAAGGTAGAGCGCCGCTGACTGAGATAGAGGGATTACCCGACCGGCTTCGATCGGAACGGCAGCTTCGGTCCTCGTCGGAGCGTCTGCATCGGTTCTGATCCCGTTCAGCATAGCTTGGCTAGGTTCGGCTCCTTCTGCAGTTCGCCCTCCGAGAACACATTGACTGCCTTGTCGAGTAGCAGGGCGACTGGGTCCAACATTCCGACACTCGCCACGACACCCTCTTGGTACCTCCTCCTCGAATGGTCTCGTACCCCCCCCTTCGCATCTCAGCGTCGCCCATGAAAGTCGTCCAGTTGTGCCGCCACCCGATTGACAGCTCTGCCTGCCGGTAGCGCGAGCAGATGCGGGGCCGTTTCAACCGCAGGATGTATCGGATCGGCGGGCCAGACCGGCGGGGTCGGTTCGACCCCAACTCGGACAGGAGCCCACATCCAGGCGAGCTCCCAACCAGTCGTCGCACGTGATGGACTGAACCTCTGTCGGTCGAGCTCAAGTGGGTACCGAGCCGAATTCCGGATCCCTTGGCGAAGTGTTCGCTGATGGCGCCTGGGAACGGCAAGGTCTTGGCCCACCTCCTACGACGTGTGAGCCCGGTCACCGACTCTCGATCCGCAGGCCGGATCATATCTCCCTTCGTGCTGGCCCATCTGAGAGTCTTAGAGCCGCCCTCGGCCAAAGGGAGGGACAGGCGATCAAAGGGTCGATACGGGCGGGCCCACGTACGCCGGCGTGCACATGACTCCGGAAGGCAAGGTGCGTGAAGATTGGGGCCGCCCCGACTTCCCCTGACCCGTCCTGCGCAAATCCCTCCATGAATTGAGCGGGAGGTCATAGCTCCGATACTGGGCCCCCTCCTGCCCCGCCTCGATCCCTTGCACGTTTGCGCTCGAGTTCGAGCCCTGTGAAGCCGCTGCCCTGGGGCCAAGAGTGACCCGGGTTCCGTGAAGTCTTGCTGGCGCTCTTGGAGAAGTCGGATGGCCATGAGGTGGCCCAAGACGCGGCAGCTCCGATACCGCTTGGGTCCCTCGCGGGAATGCGAGGCATGCAAGCGCTTGGCAGTGACGGGCCTAGCGCCAATACAAATCGGCCTGCCACGGGCAGACGTCCCTGCAGTGTCCAGCGCAACGAATTCCAGTGCACCGTCGAGGGGAATGGATCCCGGCTCACCAACCTGAGCAACGGTTTGTTCCCAACGAGCGGGGGGGAGCGCCGACACCAAAGGGGAACGAGGGAAGGGATGGCTTGTCCGAAGGGCGAGTTGGGGTGCTTCCTTTGGGAGGGCGGGGGCGAATCCCCAAGCGATACCGGGCGCACCCCGCGAGCAGATCGTGACCGTCTATCGTGGGGAACCCGGGATTCGACGACATCTCGGGATGTCTCCGTGGCGATGCTTTCGTGGCCTCTGAACACCGCACCATGTGGGTCAAACGCCCAATCGGCGTGAGGGGGGGCCCAATTCGGCGAAGGTACGCCCTCCGGCCCTCGGCTGGGGTGCCTCGTGGGGCCTCTCCAGCGGAAGGTCCGACCGCAGCCGGGGCCGATGACACGGCGTGGCCACTCTCTTCGGTCGCCCACAGGCTGCCCTTCGATTACCTGGTGGATGTCGCTCCTGGCTTCGACCATGACCTTCGCTGCTTCGCCTTCGGACACGGATCAGTGGTCCCCCTCATTGGATTCTGGCTCCCGGTGCCTCACCGTAAGCTCCCTTGAGCGGGCTTCAATCCGCTGCCACGCCGCCAGAAGCCCGCTCGCAACGAACGTAGAGGCCTGCGTGCTTCGCAGGCCGAGTGTGGAGGCGGCTCGGTACGGCTTCATCCTACGGTTGTCCGCAGGATTGACGGGAGGGTCAGAAGATAAATGAGAAGTATCAAGTTGGCTCGATCCGGTGATACCGTGGCGCCCGCGAATTCTCGAGATCTTAGGGTGTATGCCTTTCTTCGCCAGGACGTGGCCCGGAGGTTCAGGTTCAGAGACATCAAGAAGGGTGTCGGGGCGACATCCCGCGTTGTTTCAGGCCAGCTCAAGAGGCTGAAGGCGGAGGGGCTTGTCATCCGACGAATCGAGACGGATGCCCGCTCCGCTCGCTCTTTCCCCACTTACCAGGCCTCGCGACTATGGTCGTGGCAAGAGAGGCACCTCGAAGTTTTGGATGAAGTTGCCAACGCCATCTCGAAGGGAAAAGTCTCCGACCGGCTGACTGCTGGTGGGTACGAACGTGGGCGGGCGGGTGCGACGGTCTACAACCTGCTCGTCGTCGAGCCCTCCAACCCGGGCGCCGCGGAATCTTATCCCCCCGGAGGGGTGAACCTGGCGAAGGTGAATCGAGCGGTCCTAGCCGTGCGGAGGGCCCTCCGAGGCGAGGATCCGGAGAGCTATCACTGGCAGTTCCTCCTTCGTCGGATCGTCACCGAGGTCGTCACCTCCCAACCCCACTCGTTCTTCCTTCTCAGCTACCCCTACAGCTGCTTCGCTGGTCCCACCGGTCGAAGGGCCGCATGGCCGGACCCAAACTGGAGGTCCGGTCCGCGAGGTCCGTACCTCATCACCCGCCTGTCGCGCCGACACCAGGCGTTCGTAAGGCGCCATGGCCATGCACTGGAGGCTATTGCCGTGGTGAGGCGGTGGCCCCGCTCCTCGGTTGAGAAGTGGGAGGAGGCCGTCCACGGGGTCGAATATTGCCTGCCAAGCTCGGTCCATGAAGCGAAGGAAGCCCGGCGGACAGTTGCCCGGTCGAAGGGGAGATAGAGGTTCGAACTTTTCAGATATGCGCTCTCCCCGCACCCTAAGAATCTCGGGCAGGCTGGG
>JAKBKR010000334.1 GCA_021832495.1 bacterium
CAAGGAAGTGGTCTGTCCGACGCGTAGGACCGACGGGGTGGCGACAAAGGAGGAGACCGTGAGCCCTTCCTGAACGGTCAAATCAACTGAGGCCAGGGCCGCCCGACCCTGGGAGTCGTTCACGACGATTGTTACATTGAACGTTCCGGACTGGAAAGGAGTGCAGTTCAGGGTACGCACATCCTGCGAGGAGCACCCTTGGGGCAGCCCGGCGTAAGCGTAGGTGTACGGGCCGAGCCCCCCGGTGAACGTCACGGAGAATGTCGTATTGTTACCGATCATAACGACGGCCGGGGCCACCGTGAAGGCCGTGATGATGACAGGTCGTGGCGTCACGGCGATCGATGTGGTCGCCATCTGTGTCTGACCGTAGCTGTCGTTGACCTGAACGGCGACGGTGTAGAAGCCAATCTGGTTCGGCGCACAGGAAAGGGAGGCGGAGTTGGACGAGAGGCACCCCGGAGGCAGGTGGGAGTAGGAGAAGGAGTAGGGGGGGAGACCTCCCGAAGGCACCACAAGGAAGGTGGTAGAGTTGTTCACCATGAGAGAGGAAGGGGAGGCGGCAAAGGACGAGACGACGAGCGGGGTGGGCCGTACGGTGAGGGAAGTAGTGGACGTGGCCGTCCGTCCCTGGGCATCGGTGACGGTGACGGTCACGGAATAGACGGCCACTGTGTTCGGAGTACAGGGAAGCGGGTTTGCATTGGCGGAGGAACACCCGGTCGGTAGTCCTGCATAGGAGTACGTGTACGGGGTTGTCCCGCCAATCGCCGACACACGGAACGTGGTCGTGTTGCCCACGACCACGGGGTTCGGCGAGACGGAGAGTGGAGTCGATATGGTCAGACCTTGGTTCACTGTGAAAGAACATCCGGCCCCGGTTGTGTAGCTGGCGCCAGAGGAGTCCGTGACGGTCATGGTGGGGTCGATCGTGCCGGTCTTGGTGTAGACATGGCTGACCGACCCACCGCTTCCCGCGGTACCATCCCCAAAGCTCCAAGCGTACGAGTAACCACCGGAACCACCGGAAGCTGAGGCACTGAACTGGATGGTGTCTCCCGTGAGGAAGGAGCCCCCGCAATACAGGTTGGCATTGGTGGTCGCGTCGTGCATGGAATAGGTCGCTGTGAGCGGCGCTCCGCCGAAGATGTACCCGGACTGGAGCTGGGAAAGAGTTCCGGCGAAGTAGTCCATGTCGACGTTGCCGCTGATGCCGCTCACCGATCCGCTGCTGGTGTACTGCCAGTAGTTCCAAAAACCAAAGATCCCCGTGCTGGGGGAACCGCATCCGCAGTAATCCGCGATCCAAAGGTGCCAATTGCCAATGGAGGAGGTGATGCAGTTGCTGGCGTAGTTCGAGTTCATGTAGATGATGGGGATGACCCCGGGGTATCCGTCACCGGCGAGGTCCTTTTGCAGCTCGGTTGCCCATGCATTCACCCAGGAGGTGATCTGGGCGGCGTCCATGCTGCCGCCCGAGGCAGAGCAATCCTCTTCCAGATCAAGGGCGGGGTACATGTAGCCGGCCGCCACGTAGGGTTTGATGACCCCATTGAAATAATCGGCATCTCCGGTGGCGGACTCGTACGCGGGGTAAACGAAGTCGTAGGCCCCCATGTAGACGCCCGCGGCCTTCCCGTTCTGCATGTCGTATCCGAAGTCCGGGTCGTTGGTCCCGTAGTAGGCGACCGCGCGGGCGAAGGAAAAAACGATGCCGCTCCCGGAGTGGACGCTACCCCAGCTAGGTTGACCCTGATATTGCGAAACATCGATCCCGTTCAAGACGGTAGAGGAGGCAGTCGGAGCACTATAGGGAGCAGCCCCGCGGGCCGTTGGGGTTAAGCTCCCCGGGGAGGCCCTTGGGGCCGTCGTAGTCCCAGCGATGGTGGTTGGGGAAGCGAAACCAGAGGGCGCAGTGCTCATGAGCAGGACCGACAGGCAGAGGCTCAAGGAGAGGGTGAAAACGGAAGGAACCGTCCCCGGGGTTCCTGAGCCATGATAGCTCATGACAGCGAAAGGGATTGAGGGGATATAACGTTGGCCAGAGGGTGACCGACAAGAGAAGTACCGGACGATAAACAAAAGGCAAGGGACGTTCGAAAAGTGTCGGCAGAAGAGGGATGGGTCTCACCATACTCCTATGCAATGGTCATATCCTTGACGAGTTCTCGAACCTTGGAGATGGAGTCGCCCGTGGTGAGTCGCTCTTGGATTCGACGGGGATGAGACCCCAGGGAGATCAACCGATGGATGAACAACTATCGACCTTACCCCCGGGAACACATATCGTCGTTCACAGAAAGGACGGGGGACGATGGGAAGGTTGGCTGCTCCCACGCGATCCATATTCACCCCCGGAGTCTTTCCGCCTCAAACTCTCGTCAGGATACAACATCGGCCTCTCGCTCCGGGAGGTGGCCTCCATCGAAACCATCGGGGGGGCACCCTGGGGAGAGGTGGCTGGCCACAACGCGCCCCCGAACGAGGTGGGTGGTGCCCATGCTTCGCCCGATGGGGCCCGCGTGACGATCCTTACGACCGGGGGTACGATCGCCTCGTACGTGGATTACACGACTGGAGGGGTGAAGCCTATGCCGGGCTGGCGGGCGCTCGAGGCCCTATTCCCAGACGACCCGGGGCGCGTGGTGCTCAAAGATGTCTTTGATATCCTGAGCGAAGACATCGGCCCGGAACACTGGGAGCGGCTCGCCGAAGAAGTTCAGGAAGCATTCCAAGGTGGTGCCCGGGGCGTGGTCATCACCCATGGCACCGACACCATGGCGTACACAGCAAGTGCCCTTGCGTTCCAATTGCGAGACCTGCCTGGGCCTGTGGTGTTGGTGGGAGCCCAACGTTCGATCGACCGGCCGTCTTCTGATGGTATCTTCAACATGCGTTGTGCTGTCCAAGTGGCCCGGGAGGCGGACCTAGGAGAGGTAGTCGTGGTGATGCACTCGGATGCTTCTGACA
>JAKBKR010000335.1 GCA_021832495.1 bacterium
TCGATGATGGCCGCGGGCAAGGAGCGGGGAATGTTGGGACCCGCGATCCCGGCGACCAAGATCGTGTCCAGCCAAAGGGTCAAGCCGAACCCGGCAAGGAGCACGCCCTCCACGGGAAAAGGATGGAAGAGGGTGGTGTAGACCCGCCAGCCTACCAGTACCGCACCGAGCGGCATTGCCGAAAGCAGCGCGGCGATGAAGGCCCTTCGCAACGGGAACTTCCCCCCCAGTCCCTGCGCCAGTTGCGAAGCGATAAGGCTCCCGACCACGAGGGCGATTATGAAGAGGAAAGCGCCGGACCACAATCCGCCTAGCGGGACCGTGGATAAGTACGGGAAGCCCGGTGCGGGCCCGAACGCCAATAGGGCGAGGAGGATGGAGGTCAGGATGAGGAGCAACGCGGTCCAGGCCCAGACCGGCGATCGGAGGCCGACCGTCCACTTGCCTTCCCGTTTATCCTCCACGACGCCTCCGGACCTCCCCGAGGATGGGCTCAAGCGCTTCCTTCCCATCCTCCTCCACCACCGTCCCGGTCACGATGGCGTCGGCCCCGGCATCGAGGACACTGCTGGCATCCGAGGCGGTGCGGATCCCCCCCCCCACCATGATCGGGATGGAGAGGGCTTGCTTCAGGTCCCGGATCATCGGTCCGGGCACCGGGGCCGGGGCACCGGAACCGGCCTCGGCGTAGACAAGCCGCATTCCCAGGTACTGCGCCGCCAAGGCGTACCCCACGGCGGCAGAATGGTCGGAGCGATCGATGCAGTCTGCCTCCCCCACTTCGCCCACCTTCATCCCCGGTGCGATGATGAGATACCCCACGGGGATAGGCTCAAGCCCCAGCTTCTTCACGTGGCGGGCGGCCCGGGCCTGGAGCCGGATCACGTGGGTCACGTTCCGGGAGTTAAGGAGGCTCATGAAGAGCAAGGCATCCGCCTCTCCCGTCAGGGATTCCGGGCCCTGCGGGAAGATGATGACCGGCAACGTGCTCTCCCGGTGGACCGAACGCGTCGCGTCCGCCATCTTCTCGGGAGTGATACCCGTCGAGCCACCCAAGAGGATCGCAAAGCTGCCGAAGCGCTCCGCCTCCCGCGCAAGCTCCCCGGCGCTCCGCCCTCGGGTCTTATCGGGATCGATAAGGGTGAAATGGATGGGGCCGTGGGCCAGGCTCTCTTCCATACGACGGGCCACCGACTTCATCGCAACGCCGACCCCACGAACGCCATGAGGGCGAACACCATGGCAAGCTTAGATAGCCCTTGCTCCCGGTGCAGCCGTTCCGGAAGCCAGGCCACGGAGAGCCCGAAGACGAAATCGCTTACGAGCACCACCCCGAGATAGAGGACCCCAGCTGTCGTTCGCCAGGAGAGCCAGGTGAGCAGGGGCAGGAAACTGAGAGCGATCGCACAGGCGACAGCCCCACGGGCGGCCAGGGCTGCGGCTCCCATCCCCCGGCGTCGGGGCAGCGTGTCCCGGTTCTCGTCCCCGCCCGCATCCTCCATGTCCTTCACCACCTCTCGGGAGAGGGTGGCGAAGAAGGCCATGAGGAGCCAGGGCAGTGCTAATATCGGGCTCCCCGCCACGGTGCCTCCAAAGAGAAAGACCGCTCCCGTCAGGTACGCGACCAAGGTGTTTCCCGGCAGCCCGAGCGCCTTTCCCCGATACTCATAGACCACCAGTAAGAGCGCGGAACTGGCCCAGATGACCAGGGTGAGCAGGAAGCCGGTAAGAGGGAGGGACGCTGGCCATGGCAATCCGGGGGTGAGGGGGAGAAGCGGGATCACCGAGCCGACGAACAACGCAACGGAGAAACGGCGCGTCGACTCCCGGGAGACCTCACCGCGTGGTAGGGGACGATCCGGGTGGTTGACCCGATCTCCCTCCACGTCAAGGAAGTCGTTCAAGACGTTCCCACCTGACGTCACGAGGAATGTTGCGCTGCCCGCAAGCACGAGCGAAAGGAACTCCCATTCGACCCCTCGGCCCGAGATCCCCGTTACTGAAAGCCCCCCCACGACCGTCCCCACGAGCGAGATGAGCCCGTTCAGTGGCCGCAGGAGCTGGAGCCACGGCGCTACTCGGGACATGCCGAAAGACGGGGAGGGACCCCGTATATAAAATGCCGGGGGAAGCGGGTCCCTGGGTGGGCCTCCCCCGGCCGAAGGACGCCTACGAAGTTTGAGGGATGCCCCGGCGTTCCGCGAGCTCGGAGTACGCTCGGACGAGTTCGGCCAGCAGCAGCACGACGAACTCTCGGGAAACGTCCGAAGTCGGGGGCGACGGTAGGGTCGGTGCCGCCACCTCCCTACGTGGTGCGATCACCGGGGGTGGGGGAGGGGCTGGGGACTGGGGGGTTCTCGGCTCTCCCGGGTACTCCGGGAAGTCTTTGTGGCTCAAGGGGTCCAGGCACATGGGTCGGACTAGCATCATCTTCGCATTGCCTCCTTCTGCCTTCTACTAAGGCACCGGGAGACTAATCCCCACCACCGAACACATCCCACGGACGTGTCCCCCGAACCAGTTCGGTCGCTGTCGCGATAAGTTTGCCTCCGTCGGTGTAAAGGGGGTGGGGGGTTCCGGGGAGGTCAACCGAAGACCTGGGGTGGCTGCGGTCCACTGCGGGTGTGATTTTCCACCGCACCGGGGGGGGCCTTGGCCCGGGTCCCTCCTCTCAAGCTCTCCATGTGTGTCGTCCGTTTCTTGAGGTCGATCGCGGTGGCGATGTCCCGGCGCATAGCGTAGTCCCCACGGACCGATGCCAGGCCTTCCTCGACACGCCCTAACGCTTCCCTCAGCGAGCTCGCCTCACCAACGAGCGCGATGGCCCGGGACGTACCCATCACCACCGTTCCGGGTTTCGGGCCGGGGGTCACCGAGCCATAATAGAGCGTGATGGCGTTCCGCGCAAGAGTCGCTTCGTCAACTGTTAAGGTCCCGCCGGGGGATGGTGAGGCCCCGTATCCCGGC